>NZ_JAIXHU010000008.1:0-89199 GCF_025671395.1 Paraclostridium sp. AKS73
TATTATATAGATAAGGCTTCAATTTAAGTCCTATCTTTAAAGAATTGCAAATAAAGGTGTATCCAATTGAAAAAAAATAAACCTGAAAAATTAATCATAAACTGATTGTATTTAATAATCATAGAGTATGCAATTAAAATCATAGTAGTAGTCATAAGAGAATATATTTTAGATTCCCCTTTAAATATAGCAAATAGAACAATCGGAGCAACAAAATATACCAAGGCATCTCCTATAAGCCTTTTTTTCATAAATCCACCTCCATTTCATTGAATATTTCAAATCTTCCTGTAATTTCTCTCTATATAAAATAAATTCTATCAAACTAATTTTTTTCCTCCTTTTCCATAGTTTTTATTCACAAAAATAAAGGCTATCTAATGAAAGTTATATGGATCATATTACTTTACCTAGATAGCCTTTATTTTTTATGCTACTTTTCAGTTTTTGAATTTTTATTTTTATCATCTTCTAATAAGTCTAGTTTCTTAGCTAATATCTTTGTAGTACTTGCTTGTACTATTAATGTTATTAAAATCGTCATAAATACAACTGATGAAATTATTTGATAACCTGGAAGTTGCATAGACACAATTATTCCTGATAAAGCCGCTGGTATAACACCCGTTTCTCTTACCCACATCATAAATAACTTATCCTTAAATTTCCATTTGGCTTGTCTATCAAATAACGTACATATTAAAACTACTAATGGTCTCGCTACAAACATTAGAACTAAAACTACTAATAGTGAAGGTAACCAGTATTGTGCTAGTGCAGATAGGTCTACATGAGTTCCTAAAACTATAAATATAGCCATTCTGCATAAAGCTCCTACACTCTCTCTGAAACAATGCTCTGCATGAAAATCAATATCTGGTACCCATAGTCCGAATAATTTTCTATTTCCTGCTATAAGTCCTGCTATAAATACAGCCATATATCCACTTCCATGTAACTTAGTAGCTATTTCATAAGCTAATGCAACTTTTAAAACAGATATTATTGGTGCATATGAGTGGAACACACCCCATTTTTTATCTGATACTAAAAGTGAAAATAATAAGCCTATAGCAATTCCAACCGCTAGTCCTACTACTACTGAAATTAATAATTCCTTTGCACTTTCACCAAGTGAAAATGATCCTGATGTTATAACCGCCAATAAAGTACTTACTAGTATTGCTCCAACTGCATCATTAAATGCTGATTCACTTACTACTGTTTGCTTTATTTTATCTTTTATTGCAACTTGCTTAAATACTGGTATAAGTGCTGCTGGATCTGTAGATGCTATAACTGCACCTATAAGTAAAGCCGTCATAATTGATACTGGGAAAATTTTGCTAGTTGCAAACCCGACTACAACAGTAGATATTACAACTCCTAAAGTTGCTAGTAGCCCTACACTAATTTTAACTTTGTTTAAAACCTTTAAATTTATCTCTCTACCGCCTTCATATAATATAAATGCCGATCCGAAAGTCAGTATAAGATTATTTTCTATTGGAAAAGCTTCTATACTTATTATATTTAAAACAGCTGGTCCTATTATAATACCTGCTATTAAATATAAAATTACATCGGGTAATTTTAGTATTTCACTTAATTTACCTAATACTATACCTGTTACTACTACTACTGAAAATATAAACAATAGATTGTTGGTAGCAATTGCCTCCATTGTATTTTCCATACTGTTCACCCCATTCTTTCCATTAATTAGATTTCTAACTGTTTCTTTATCAAGCAATTAATAATTATAGTCCTCTTGAAATATAAAGTCAATCACTTAATAATATTTCATTATATTTCAAAAATCAAACAATTTTTTACAAAACTTTTTTATTTAATTTTTTTTTAATAATTGGTAATACCAATTTCGAGAATAAAATAAATTCAATTAAATTCTTTCTTTATTAAATTAAATAATAAAAAAGCTATATAATAAACTTTTAATTTTTATCATATAAGCTTTTTTATTATTTAATTTTTATTTATAAGTTACATCTAAAGGATTTTTTAGTTCTCCATTTATTGTTACTTCAAAGTGAACGTGATTGCCTGTGGAACGGCCTGTAGATCCTACCTTAGCTATAGGCTGCCCTTTATATACTAAATCACCTTCTTTAACTATATTTTGACTATTGTGTCCATATATAGAAGTTTTTCCATCAAAATGTTTTATAGCAACTACATTTCCATATCCATTTTGAACACCTGAAAAACTTACAACTCCATAGTCAGTGGCTAATACTTCGGTTCCATAATCAGCAGGTATATCTACACCTTTATGAAGCTTTCTTTCTTTACTTATAGGATGAATTCTATACCCAAAAGGCGAACTCAACTCTGTATATCCTGGAACAGGCCAAGATCCATAATTTATTTTCCCGTTAATTTCGTTTTTCAAATTATTTTCTTTATCTTCTAAGTTTTTTATTTGATCATTCAAGTATAATTTCGAATCCTCTAGATCTTTTATTTCTGAGTCTATAGAATTTTTTAATAAAGCTTTATTGTCTTTTAAGCTATTTTCATCATCAACAAAGTTTAATTGAACAACTTCCACTTCATTAGATTCTTTTTGAATTAACTTTTTTTCTTCTATAGACTTATCTATACCTGTAATTTTCTCATTAATATTCCTTTGTTCAATTTTTAAGTTGTATATACCTTTTACAATCTGTTCACTTGATGAATTTTCATTTTCTACTCCATATATATTAAGTGTACTAATAGTCGTTATTAAACCTACAGTCATTAATATTTTTAAGCTCTTAATCATACTTTTTCCTCCTTCTTAATAACTATTTCTTAATATAGACAAGTTAAATATAAATTATTCAAAATTTAACTTAATATCAATCACAATGGACAATCAATCTTAATAAAATAATATAAACTATTTGTTTAAACCTATTAATTTATTAAGAAAGGGGAAGATAATATGATTAAAAATCAAGAGGTTATATTTGGAATTATATCTGCTATATTTATAATAATATATTCTGCGTCATACATACTTTCTGATTTATATTTGATAGTAAATTCTAAAACTTTAAAATCAAATATAAATAAAGTACTCCCTACACTTAGTAAGTTAAATACACCTTCACTAATAATATCCCTTGCCTGTTTAATCCCTCATGTTTATACATTAAAAACTAATTTTTCTATATTTGATAGTAGTTCTATGTTATTATTTGTATTGTTTATGGCGACTTGCACAAAGTTAAATTTTTTAAATAAACTAAAAATAAAACACTACTCATCTATAATTGCTTATTTATTAATAGTAAGTTTATCTGTTCATATATTTTTCAGATAAAAAGTTCATTCAATATAACAAAAGGGATTAAGCTTTGCTTAATCCCTTTCTAAATTCTAAATAAAAGTGGTTTAATATACTCTTTTATCTAATATAAAAACTATTAAAATATGTTTTTTGATATTGAATATATTTTTGTTGAACTTCTTTCATTTTCTTTTTCATTTCTATTTGAAGATTCGATGCTGTTTCATAATCTTTAATTTCTATAGAATCTTTTATTCTTGTAAATAAAGACTTTGTATTCATTGTATCTTTCATTAAATAATGTTTTATATAGTTTATCTCTTCCCACAACACTTCATCTAAAACGTCCATATCATCATTTATATGTAATTTTTTAAACTTCTTATTATATCTATATTATCTTGTATAATTCTATTTTTAAGCTCTTTTTCCATTTGTCTATAGCCCCTACTTTAAATGAGTCTATTATTTTATCTGAAAATACATTTCCTTGAGTTAATGATTCTAACTTATAGCTTTGAGTTTCTAAGTTTTTCATATTCTCATATACAGTAGCTGGAGGAGTTGAAAATCTTTGATTTCTTTCTTCTTCTTCATAATCTTCAAATACATCATTTTCGTCTCTGTAGGCTCTGTTTTTTTCTAGATAAAAACTATTTTCTCCTATATCTTTTGATAGTTCCTTCTCTAATTCCTTTGTACCTAATTTACTCTCAGCAACAGCCTTTATCCCATGAATTATAGTTTGGTATGCTCCAGCTATAACTAAATAAGTATTAGATAATGGATTTGGAGATCTAAGCTCAAATCTTGTAGCTAAAGGACTATTAAGATCTCTTATAAGTCCAACTAATATAGATCTATTTCTTGATGGAACTTCGTAAGAGTGACCTACTGATGTAACTATACAAACAGGTGCTTCAAAACCTGGAACTAGTCTATTGAATCCATCATTAGACGAAGTAACGAATGGGTTTAGTACTTCATAGTTTCTAAGTATTCCCATTAAAGCTCCGTATCCAAACTTTGTAGTATAATCATTTTTCATATCTTCTGGCGAAAATAAATTGACTATCTTTCCATTTTTAAGCTTTGCACTGATTCCAAAGTGAGTGTGTTCTCCACTTCCTGCAACACTATCTAAAGGCTTAGCTTTGAAAGTTACTTCTAAACCACTCCTACAAAAAACGTCTTCTATAACTTCTCTAGCCAATAATTCATTATCTGCACATTGAAGTGGTGTTGAATATTTCCAGTCTATTTCCAATTGTTCCATTGCATGGTTAGTTTTCCCATCTATACTAATAGAGCTTGTTATTCCTCCAACCTCTTTATGACCCATTTCTGGTTCTACCCCTAAATTTTGAAGTATTATTAGACTATTTTCTAGACAAGTTCTTATAATTCCTTTTGTTCTTTTCCAATACTGTTCTTTTAAACTTTGAGATACATGAAGAGCTTCTATATCCGCTTTATCTTCTGGTGTGTTTACCCAAAATTCTAGTTCTGTTGCAGCAGTTAGATTTATACTTTCTATTTCATCTATGCTACTTATTCCTAGACCTTCAAGCATGTGTGGTTGTTGTGATATTATGTTCATTATAACTTCTTTTGTATATTCTTCTGACTTTTTTAAAATCCCTCTAGAGCAAACTCTTTTTCCTTCATGTAATAAAAATGCTGGTATTTTTAAAGTTCCTATCGGTAAGTTGCACTTATTACACATATTTTCCATATTATAATCTATATACCAAATAGCATCATTATCTGGCATTAAATCAACTTTTGCATTGTTTAATGTTGCTATATTGTATAATTCAACACTAGAACCATCAGTTTGTATCCCTGAATTTAAAAATCCTGTAATATCATCTAGAAAAAGTTCTATAGGTATTTTTTCATCTATAGCATTTCCACCTAGATCAACTCCCATCAGAGATACAAATTTTATATTTTCATGTTGAGACAATAGTTCCTTTAAATCTTTTTCATTGTGACTATGTTTTTCAATAACATATAATAAAGATTGCATTTTTATCCCCCAATTCACTGATTTTATTTTATGATTTGCAAGTTATGATGTTTTTCAGAATAAAACACTTTTAATTCGCAATATAATTTATATTATTATAATATATTTGTATTTTGTTCGCAATATATTTAATTTTTTAAATTTACTTAAAAATCCTGTGTATGATTTTTTTTTTACATAGGGTATACTAAATTAATAACCAAAAATTTTTAGGAGAGATTCGTATGGAATATATAGTTTTCGATTTAGAATTTAATCAGGGATTTGATAAAGAAAATAACAAAACATTTTCTAATGAACAATGCCCTTTTGAAATAATACAAATAGGAGCTATAAAACTTGATGCTAATTTTAATATAATCGACAAATTTAGTAGTTTTGTAAAACCCAATATATATAAAACCATCCATCCATTTGTTGGAAAAATGACTCATATAACATTGGACAAAGTAAAAGATGCACCTTCTTTTTCAAACGTATATAAGGAATTTAGAAAGTTTATTTCTAGCAAGTCTAGTATAATGTGCGTTTGGGGTTCTGGAGATTTAAAGGAGTTATACAGAAATATAAATTATTACTCACTTCCTTCAAAAGGATTGCCCCAGTTATATATAAACGTTCAGCAGTATGCATCATCTTACTTTAATAATCCAACTGGCCAAAGTATCGGCCTTCAAAATGCTATACAAATTTTACAGCTTGAACAAGACAAAGCATACCACGATGCTTTAAATGACGCTTACTATACAGCTTTAGTTTTAAAAAGTATTTACGATGAAAATATAGTTGCAGATACTTATGTATATACACCTGTTAAATCCAATAGAACTAGATCTAAATCAGTTAAAAAGAAAGTTAACTACCTTGCTTTATTTGAAGAATTTAAAAAGATACTAGGAAGAGATTTAACTTCAGATGATAAGAAACTTATAGATTTAGCTTATAAGATGGGGAAAACTAATCAGTTTTTAATAGATGATATCCCAGCTCCAACCCCTAAAGCTTCACCTAAATCAAGTAAGAAAAAAGCAAAACATGGTTTTAAGTATAAAAAAAGAAGATAAGTCCTAATTTTAGGACTTATCTTTTTTATGCATTCAAAAACAACATTTTTATATTTTCATATTGAGCAAACTCTACAACATCTATTGGTTTGTCTTCATTTCTAAATTTACTTTCTTTACCTACGTATACATTTACATTACCAACTTGATTGTATACTTCATCTATAATATTTATAAAATCTTCACTTTTTAAACTTTCTCCCTTAGACTTTATAAATACTATACTTTCATTATCTTCATTTCTAACTATAGACTCTATTCCAAACAATAGACTCTCTTCTTTTATATAAACAACTTCAGCTCCTAAAGCTATCCCTTTATTTATTTTTTCTTTAAGCTGTACTATATTCATAATACCCTCCTTTATTTAACAGTTTATTAAATTATATTAAAGGTATTATGATTTTATGTTTTATTTTATGACTAATTCAACTGGACAATGATCTGAACCTAGTATTTCAGTATGAATATCTGCTGATACAAGTCTCTCCTTTAACTTATCAGATACACAGAAATAGTCAATTCTCCACCCAGCATTATTATTTCTAGCATTAAATCTATATGACCACCAGCTATATACGCCTTCTTTGTCTGGATTGAAATATCTGTAAGTATCTATAAATCCTGAATTTAAAAAATCCGTAAATTTATTTCTTTCATCGTCTGTAAACCCAGCATTTTTTCTATTTGTCTTAGGATTTTTTAAATCTATATCTGCATGAGCTACATTTAAGTCTCCACACATTATAACAGGTTTTACCTCATCTAATCTATTTAAATAATCTCTAAAATCATCTTCCCACTTCATTCTGTAATCAAGTCTTTTTAAACCCTGTTGCGAGTTTGGTGTATATACTGTTACAAAATAAAAGTCTTCAAATTCTAGGGTTATAACTCTTCCTTCATTATCATGTTCTTCTATTCCTATTCCATACTTAACACCTATAGCTTCATTTTTTGAAAATATAGCTGTACCTGAATAACCTTTCTTTTGAGCATAATTCCAGTAATCATAGTATCCTTCAAGTTCTAAATTAATTTGACCTTCTTGAAGTTTTGTTTCTTGCAAACAAAATATATCTGCATCTATTTCTTTGAAAAAGTCCATAAAACCTTTAGTTACACAAGCTCTAAGTCCGTTTACATTCCACGATATAAATTTCATATTTTTCTCCTTTGTATCTACTTAAATTGTATTTTTTTTGCAAATCTTGAGGTTTAGTTGAGGATACGTATATTCCATTGCTTACTTCAAAACCTCCAAAGTTGTATTTTCTAGGAATCACATGAAAATGTAAATGAAATAAATCATCATTTTCCAATCCCTTTGGATGTGCATGCATACATAAATTAAAAGGCATATATCCGCATTCAATGTATATTTTCCCAAATACTTTTTTAAAAATATAGGCAAGTTCATTTAAGTTTAATTCACTTAAATTCTCAAATTTAGAACTATCTTTACATATTATTCTAACTTCATTGTTATACATTGATGCATATGGAATTAACACCAAAAACTTTTCTCCGTTATACACAACTCTTTCATTTAAAGTTATCTCTTCATTTATAACTTTCTCATATAAGCTTTCTTTTTTGCTTTCATAGTGCTCTTTTAATATGTTTACTTCATTTTTTATATACTTAGGTATCAATGACATAGAAATAATTTGCGAATGAGGATGTGCTAAAGATGCTCCAGCCTTTTTAAGAAAATTTTTAAATATGCTTATATATATAGTGTCTTTATTTTCTACATACTCTTTATACCTATTTTGGTATGCTATAAACATATTTCTAAATTCAATTTCACTCATATTATAAAAAGAACCATTGTGTCTGTATGTATCTATAATAACCTCATGAATACCACTTATTCCTACTGCCCTTTCTTCTATTATTGGATATTTATTATAAATAGATTTGCATATCCATCCAGAATCACTATTTATTTGAAAAGTCGTTCCTGCTGAAAGTTCTTCATTACCTCTACAAAAAGGGCATTTCTTTTCATAAATATTAGCTAATTCTTTTTCATCTTCAATTTTTTTCATATCAGTTGGTCTACCTGTCCTATCAGGAGCAAATATAATTATATCTCCACTAAATAAATCTACCCTTAAATCACTCAAATTTAACACCTCTATTCAGAGTATTTAATAATTAATTAATTTTTAAATATATACTTAATATAATATTTTCAAAATACTATTTTGCTATAATATTTTTTGTAAATCTATAATTATAATTTTACATATTTTATCACAGATTGTAAATCTTATAAAACCCTTATAATATCTGAAAAAACTGAGTGCTTTTTACCTTCGTTTATGATATTATTCTCTTGTAAGGGGATTTTACATATTTTTCATAATACAGGGGGTATTAAAAATGTACTTTTCTAATAGAGTTGTTTCTATGCAATCTTCACCTATAAGAAAGTTGGTTCCTTATGCAACTGCTGCTAAGGAAAAAGGAATAAAAGTTTATCATTAAACATAGGTCAACCTGATATAAAAACACCTAAAGGTTTTTTTGATGCTGTTAACACTTTTAATAGTGATGTTTTAGAGTATGCTGTATCTCAAGGTTTGCCTGAGCTAATAGATGCAATGATTAATTATTATGCTACATATGATATGCATTTTGAAAAAGATGAAATACTTATAACTAATGGTGGTAGTGAAGCTTTATTATTTTCTATGATGGCTATTTGTGATCCTGGGGATAATATTTTAGTTCCTGAGCCATTTTATACAAACTATAATGGGTTCAGCTCTTGTGTAAACGTTTCTGTAAAACCTATAACTACACATCCAGAAAATGGATTCCATCTTCCAAGCAAATCAGAAATTTGTTCTAAGATTGATAAAAATACTAAAGCTATACTTATATCAAATCCAGGAAATCCAACTGGAACTGTATATACAAAAGAAGAAGTTCATATGTTAGCTGACATAGCGAAAGAAAATGACTTGTGGATAATAGCTGATGAAGTTTATAGAGAATTTGTTTATGATAAATTAGATTATATAAGTTTCGGAAACATTGAAGAAATAAAAGATAGAGTAATAATAGTTGACAGCGTATCAAAAAGATATAGTGCATGTGGAGCAAGAATAGGATCTTTAGCTTGTAAAAATAAAGAGTTCATTGCTCAGGTTTTAAAATTATGTCAAGGAAGATTATGTGTATCTACTCTTGATCAGATAGGATCTATAGAACTGTACAAAACTCCTAATACTTATTTTAAAAAAGTTAATGAAGAATATGAAAAAAGAAGAGATGTTTTATATAGTGAGTTAATGAAAGTTGAAGGAGTAATATGCGAAAAACCAACAGGTGCATTTTATATACTTGCTAAATTACCAATAGAAAATGCAGAAGATTTTGTAATATGGATGTTAAACGAGTTCGATGTAGACGGAGAAACTGTTATGGCATGCCCTGCTGAAGGATTCTATGGAACTGAAGGATTAGGCAAAAGTGAAATAAGACTTGCTTATATATTAAATGAACAAGATTTAAAGAAAGCTGCAAATATTTTAAAGCAAGGTCTTGAAAAATACATGGAAGTTAAAAATGATTTAGCAACTAATAACTAAATTTAAAAATAGACTAATCAAATGATTAGTCTATTTTTTCGCCACTTTTTTCACTTATTGTTAACTTGTCTCTTAAACTGGGTGCTTATGCACATAATCTAGCTTTCTTTTATAAGTATTTCTTCTAAGTTTTTTATAGAATCCATAAATTTATTACGATCTTCTTCATTTAATTCTAAGAATCTTGATTCTAATCTATTTCCTAATGCTTCTAAAAAGTCTTTAGCTATTTCTTCACCTGAAGTTGTTAAATTTAATATATATTTTCTTCTGTCTCTTGAATCTCTTGTTCTAGTCAGATATCCCTTTTTAGTTAAGTCATCTACCATAGTAGTAAGACTTCCTTTTTCTATATTTAATTTTTCGCATAAGTCCGTCATTGTTATTTCCCCATTATTATTTATGAATACAAGTGCTCTTAATTGTGTTCTATTTACATTTATATTTGCGGCATACTCTTTTAAAGACTCTAAATATAAACTAGCATGTATCTTAGGAAAAGTTTTTGATACGAAGTCTATAATGTCTTTTATTATTTCATTCATTTCTTCACCTCCACCCCCTTAAAAGTATTGTTAAATTCTAGTTTACACTAATTCCTTTGTATAGACAACACCCAAAAACAGCAATCTGATTGTGTTGCAATTTTAACATTATTTTTCAAATTTGATTTTATTTTCTAACTCTTTCTACATTTTTCTACATTTAAACTATTTACAAAATTAATATTTTATAATATAATTGAATCATAACCGCAAAAAGCGGGAAAACAATAACAAGCATTTATTTATTTTAATCAACGAGGAGGAAAACTTTTTATGATGCAAATTATAACGAGTACGGCACTATTATTAGTTGTACTGGCATTATTCACTTTATTCAGTTACAAAGCACCTCACGGTATGAAAGCTATGGGTGCACTAGCAAGTGCTGCTTGCGCTAGTTTCTTAGTTGAAGCATTCCACGCTTCATTATTTGGACAACAGTTTGGAATCTCTTTCTTAGAGCAAGTTGGAGCTGCAAACGGTAGTTTAGGAGGAGTTGCTGCTGGTATATTAGTACCATTAGCTTTAGGAGTATCTCCAGTTTATGCAGTTTTAGTTGGTTTAACAGTTTCAGGATTCGGAATACTTCCAGGATTCGTTGCAGGATACTTAATATCATTTGTTGTTAAGTTCTTAGAAGAAAAAACTCCTGCTGGACTTGATTTAATAGTTGTAATACTAGTTGCTGCTCCATTAGCAAGAGGAATAGCTATGTTTATGGATCCTATAGTAATGATACATTAATGCAAATAGGACAAGCTTTAATAGCTGCTTCTGATGTATCTCCAATATTAATGGGTATAATACTTGGAGGATTAATAACAGTTGTTGCTACTGCTCCGTTATCATCAATGGCCTTAACATCTATAATAGGATTAACTGGCCTTCCAATGGCAATAGGTGCATTAGCAGTATTTGGTTCTTCTTTCATGAACTTTGTGTTCTTCTCTAGAATGAAGTTTGGTGATAAGAAAGATACTATAGCTGTTGCTATAGAACCATTAACTCAATCAGATATAATATCTGCAAATCCAATACCAGTATTCACTACTAACTTTATAGGTGGAGCATTATCAGGTGTTGTAGTTGCTTTAATAAGTACTTACGTTGCACCTCTTGCAATAAGTGTTCCAGGTATGGCTACTCCAATAGCTGGTTTTGCTGTAGCAGTTGGACAAAATGGAACTCCTGCTTTAATGGCTGCTGTTGGATGTATAGTAGTAAGTGTATTAGGTGGATTTATAGGTCATACAATATTTAAAAATTATAAAATAGTTACTGCTGACATAATCCGTGGTAACGGAAATGACGAAGATACTGCTGCTTAATCGGCATATTATAAAAGCACATCATGTTATGATGTGCTTTTTTATGCATAAAAATCTTCAATGTCAAGTTTTACTGACTGTTCTATTTGAATCTCATTAAAAACTTCTTTCATTACAGGCTCTTCTCCTTGTCCTCCGTATATAAATATACCTAAAACAGTGACACAACAAAGCGCGTATAACTTCATGATTCTCCCCTCCCTCATAAATTGTATACGAATTACAATCAACTGACTACAAATACACCAAATATGATGGTAATTTTTTAACAAATTGCCAGTTTAACTAACATATCTCAAATTTCATTAAGTATAAAAAAAGCATAAGCCCAGTGACCTATGCCTAATTTTTATCTTTTAAATTTATAGCACTTACCTATCTAACACAAAATATACTTAAAATCCCTGGACCTGCATGAGCACCTACACAAGATCCTACATCTACTATTGAAATTCCATTAGGATTTAACTCTATAGTCGCAATATCTTTTAATTTATTCATATCCTGAGTACAATCACCATGTCCTATAGCAATTTCTTTATCCTGTCCACAACTTTCTTTAACCAAATCTACCATTAGAAACATGTTTTTACCTCTTACTTGTGCTACTGGTGTTACTAACCCATCTTTTACTTCTAATATAGGTTTTATTCCTAACATACTCCCTATAACAGCCTTAGAGGATGATATCCTCCCACCTCTTGTAAATATTTTAAGTCATCTACAGAAAATACTACATACATATTTTCTTTCATATATTCTAGCTGATTTAAAATATTATCTATAGTATAACTTTCTCTAGCCATTTGCGCAGCTTTAACAACCTGCATACCGCATCCATATGAAAAGTTCATAGTATCAAAAGTATATATATTACCCTCTGTATCATTTTTAGCCATTATTGCACTTTGATATGTTCCTGTAGCTCTAGATGATCCTGATATATATAAAATTTCTCTACCTTCTTTTGTAAACTTATCAAATACAGATTTAAATTGTGAATATGTAGCTTGTGATGTTTGAGGTAATTTACCAGCTCTGAGCATATCATAAAATTCTTTAGGTCCTAAATCTATGCCATCTCTATATTCTTTATCATCAAACCTAACTATCAAAGGAACCATTTCTATATCGTACCTCTCCCTTAACTCTTTTGGTATGTCAGATAAACTATCACATACTATCTTTAAATTACTCATTGAAACTCCTCCTTTGTTTTGAATTTTCTAAAAAAGCAGATTTTTTCTTTATCAAAAATCACTTTTATTGAGTTCCCTATAATTGTATCTATATCCTGTTTCTTAATATTCATATAAATAACAGATGCATTACTAAACTTATCATTTTTTATTCCAATAGTAAAGTCAAAAGGATTTTCTGTAATATTTATAATTTCCATATAAACTCCATCACTCCTTCTATTATCACTAATTTTTATATCATATTCACGTATACTCAGCTCATTTCTTAGTCAAATATATGTGTTTGTTTATATATTTTTACATTTTCCGACATTTTACCTATGTTATAAGTACTTATTCTGGGGTATAATAATAGATATTAATATAGGTGGTGATTTTTTGTTAGATTTAAATTTAGAAGCTAATAGATGCTTAGTTTGTAAAAATGCTAGATGTAAAAGTGCTTGTCCTATAAGTACAGATATACCTACTGTAATAAATTTATATAAAGAAGGTAAAATAAAAGAAGCTGGTGAACTTCTATTTAATAATAATCCGCTTTCTGCTGTTTGTGCAATAGTTTGCCCTCACGAAGATCAGTGTGCTGGTAATTGCATACGAGGAATTAAAGGAGAGCCAATTCAATTTTATAAAATAGAAGAAGAAATCTCTAAAAACTATTTAAAAGATGCTGATTTTTCTGATATAAGCAAAAACGGAAAAAATATTGCTATAGTTGGATCTGGACCTGCTGGTCTTACAGTTGCATTTGAATTAGCAAAAAAAGGCTACAATATAACTGTATTTGAAAAAAATGAACAACTTGGAGGAATACTTAGATACGGAATTCCTGAATTTAGACTTCCACGAGAAATTATTGATAATTTAATCAATATACTAAAAAATATGGGAGTTAAATTTAAAATCAATTCTACAGTTGGCCCTATACTTACTTTGGATAAATTACTTGAAGATGGATATGATTCTATATTTATAGGGACTGGAGTTTGGAATCCAAGAAGATTAGATATAAAAGGAGAAAGTCTAGGTCATGTACACTATGCTATAGACTACCTACGTTCACCTAAGAACTATGACTTAGGAAATAAGGTTGTAGTTATAGGTGCTGGTAACGTTGCTATGGATGCAGCTAGAAGTGCTAAGTATTATGGTTCAAAAGATGTTTTTGTAGCATATAGACGTGACTTTGATAATATGACAGCAACTAAGGCTGAAATTAATGACGCTATTGAAGAAGGTGTTAAGTTCATGACTTATAAATCGCCTATAAAAATAGTTAATGAAGGTATAATTTTAGCTGATACTGAGAAATTAGTTGCGGAGGATGGTACAACTTCTTTAGTTACTGTAGAAGGTAGCGAAAAATTATTTGAATGTGATTCTATACTAGTTGCAGTTAGCCAAGTTCCTAGAAATACTATTGTTTCTAATAACAAAGGCTTAGATGTTAATAATAGAGGGCTTATTATGACAGATACTAGTGGACATACTACTCGTGATGGAGTATTTGCTTGTGGTGATGTTACTCATGGTGCTAAAACTGTTATAGAAGCTGTTGTAGCTGCTAAAATTGTTGCTCAATCTATAGATGAATATTTAAAGTAAAACTTATTAATACATTGTAGGTTGAATAGTTGCTTTCTTCACACAAAGACTTAAGAAATAGTCTTTAAGTGTTTAGTCATCAACTATTCAACCTATATTTATTTAATTAAATATTTTAATCTGTAATTAAAGTAAATGCTTAATTTCAGAAAACTATTATAATATCAATTAACCCTACATATAAAAAATCCTTTTACTATATGATATAATAGTCCTATAAATTAAAACGGAGATGATTTAATGTCAAAAAAAATAGAAAACCTAACTCAGATCTTAAAGGAAAGTAATAATGTAGTTTTCTTTGGTGGAGCTGGTGTGTCAACAGCGTCTAATATCCCTGACTTCAGAAGCGCAAATGGATTATTTAACGAAAAGTTAAATATTTCCTTAACTCCAGAACAATTAGTTTCCCATACATTTTATTTAAAATATACTAAGGAATTTTTTAATTTTTATAAGCAAAAACTCATATATCCTGATGCAAAACCTAATAATGCTCATATTGCCTTAGCAAAACTTGAAAAAATGGGAAAACTTAAAGCTGTAGTTACTCAAAATATCGATGGGCTTCACCAAATAGCAGGTAGTAAAAATGTATTTGAACTTCATGGTTCTGTACATAGAAATTACTGTGTTAGTTGTAATGAATTTTATGATTCTAATTTTATTATCAATTCCAAAGATGTGCCAACTTGCACTAAATGTGGGCATACGGTCAAACCTGATGTAGTTCTTTATGAAGAAGGTTTGGATGATTCTATTATAAAAGGATCAATTGATGCTATATCTAAAGCTGATACTTTAATTATAGGAGGTACATCTCTTATAGTGTATCCTGCAGCAGGTCTTATAGACTATTTTAAAGGTAAGAATTTAATACTTATAAATAAGAGTACTACCCCTGCTGATAATATAGCTGATTTAGTTATAAATGATAGTATTGATACAGTATTGTTTGATGCTGTAAACAAACTTTAAATAAAAGAGAGGATAAGATGTATATTTATATACATCTTATCCTCTCTTTTTAATATATAATCAATAAATTAATTTCACTATACTAACACTTTAAATTGATATCCATTATCTTTATAGTATTTTATTAACTGAGGAAGAGCTTTTGCAGTATTTTCTTTACCATATGTATCATGCATTAAAATAACTACCATTTCTTTTCCTTCTGAAGTTTTTACTGCATAGTTGTATAATTCTTCAGGTGATTTCTTTTTACCTTCAGCATCACCGCTTAATGCATTCCAATCTATTGCCGCCATACTGTTTGCAGCCATATATTCATCTAAAGGTTCCATACCTTTCCATGACATATGTCCACCTGGACATCTTATAACCTCTGTTGAGAAGTAAGGTCCTAAAACTCTTTTTAATATATCATCAGTCTTTTTAAAGTCCGCTTTGAAAGCTTCTAGATTTAATGTTCTATTTGGATATAATATACCATAATCATGGCTATATGAGTGATTTGCTATTGCATGTCCTTCTTCAAGCTCTTGCTTTAGTAAATCTTCAGCTTTTTTTCCACCACGTTCTATATTAGATCCTGTTACAAAAAATGTAGCTTTAACACCTTCATCTTTTAATGCCTTTAATATCTCTGGAGTAACTGTAGTTGATGTTCCATCATCAAAAGTTAAAAACACTATCTTTTCCCCATTATTTGAATAGTCTCCGCTTTTTAGCTTCTCTGCAACTTTTTCGGCACTATAGCTGTAACTTTCCGCTCCATGCTTAACTCCGATCATTTTCTTTTTAGCTTCTTCTTCTTCTTTACGTTTTTGTTCTTCTGCAGCAAGTCTTTTCTCTTCTGCAACTTTTTCTTCTTGTTTTTCTTTTATTGTTTCATCCACGTAAGCCTTAACTTTATTAAAAGAACCAAATATAACTAAACATACTACCATTAGTAAAAATGCTCTTTTAACATTTAGTTTTGCCCGATTCTTATTTTTATTAGAGTTTGAAAAAATATTGTTATTTTTTTTCATAACTTCCCCCTTACTGTCACTTAATGTCACTTTTTATTATACATACATTATACTCCACTTATCCCATTATGTGTATTACAGCTTCGTAACAACTATTTCAAAATGGTAACATATTGAAAAAATTAAAACAAATTCAATTATATTATTCCTACTTTTTAACTTTTTTCAAACCATTATATTTTATATCTAAGTCTTATTCTCTTGCATCAATGCGTAAAAAAACTGCATACGCAGTTTATTTTAAGACTAATTAACTTTTTCTTTTCTAATTTCTTCGTTTTCATTGTAATTATATACAATGCTACCAAACTCTTGTTGGTATCTCATAGTCGTATTTATAATTATATAACCTAACCCCAAAAATATAAAAACTAAGGTAATCCCAATTACCAGTTTTATCTTTAGCCTCATATGGGACCTCCCCTTTTTATTTCCATTTTTTACCTTAATTAAATTATATAACATTTCCTGACTATTTAACAGAAATTATTATCTATTTTTTCTACAAAATAATGCATAATAAAAAGCTGGTTAAAACCAGCTTTTTTTACTTAAACTTTATTTGTCCATTTTCTATTGAATCTAAAATTACTAACGATTGTAAATTTATATTTTTTTCATCTAAAAGTTTAGCACCATCTTGGAATCCTTTTTCTATAACTATACCAACTCCAACCAGGTTAGCTTGAGCTTTTTCAACCAATTCATTTAAACCTATTGCAGCTCTTCCATTTGCTAAAAAATCATCTAGCACTAATATATTTTCACCTTTATTTAAATATCTTTTGGAAACTCTTATTGTATAGTTTTTAGCTTTAGTAAATGAATAAACTTCAGATTCATAAACATCCTTATCTAAATTTTTAGATTCCACTTTTTTTGCAAATACTACAGGTACATTACCAAAGTGCTGAGATGCAATAGATGCTATAGCTATACCTGAAGCTTCTATTGTAAGTATTTTATCTATTTTTTCTCCTTCAAATCTTTTTGCGAACTCTTTTCCTATTTCATTTAAAAACGCTACATCTAATTGATGATTTAAAAAACTATCTACCTTCAATATATCATTACCTGAAATTCTTCCTTCAGTTAATATTTTTTCTTTTAACTTTTCCATAAATATGCCTCCAAATTTTAGTATACTGCATAAATAATATTGAGAAAGTTTAAAAAAACTCCTGTCTAAAAAGACAGGAGTTGCATTTACTATAAAAAATAATAAATAAACTTCCTGTAGTCAAATCATTTACGGTGATTTGGTAGAAACTCTTGACCCCTATCGTCAAATTTATACAGATATTGTAATCAGTTTATCTAATTATAAATCATTAATATGTATTAATCAATATTTATTTCATTTATCTCATTTATGCTAAGTGGTTTAAAATAATAATATCCTTGTATATATACCTTTTCATTTTTTATATTTTTTATAAAATCTTTTTGGCATTTATATTCTACTCCTTCACATACAATAGACTTATTTGTGACTTTGCATATATTAGATAAAAATATTATTATTTCCTTTACAAAAATGGAACTTTCTATTCCATCTATAAAGTATTTATCTATTTTAACTATATCAAAATCTAGTTTTTCTAATATGTCTAAGTTAGAATATTCGACTCCAAAGTCATCTATAGCAATCATAAACCCACACTTTTTTAATTTTTCTATAGATGTGTTTATTTTGCTTAAGTCATTTATTCCAACTTTTTCTAAAATTTCTATACATATACTATATTCTTTCATATTCATTAAGGTTGCTATATCGCATATTTGTTTTATAAAAAGATCATTTTCAATTTCATTTAAGGACATATTTAATGATATATAAAAGTCATCATTTTTAATATTATTGTATTCCTTTATAATTTCATAATCGTTTATTGCAAGCTTCAATATATGTAATGAAGTTTCAAATAGCATATCATTATTCTCAATATCTTTTATAAAAAATAAGGGGATAGTATTTTATCATCTTTTTTTAATCTCAATAACCCCTCAAATCCAACTATTACATTTTTTTTAGGATTTATTATAGGCTGATAATATAAAAATATTTATTTTCCTTTAAATCTTCTCTTATAATTTTTTTCATCTTACATTTTTTTATATATGGTAATTTCTTTTTATAAATATATATGATAAAGCTATAATAATGCTTAATCCTATTAAAATAAATATAATAAAATTACTTTTATGTCCACTTCCTCCGTTATTAAAATATATATCTTTAAGATTATCTATTGGACTATATCTTTGTTGAGAATATAACTTTAATTTGCTATCTATATCTTTACTTAAGTTAGTTTGTTTGTTTTTTTATTTCCAGCTATATAAACAGGACCTGTTGAGTATTCAAAAATCTCATTCATATCGCTTAACTTCGTATTATTTATATGAGAAATAGTAGCATCGATTTCATTTTTCACTAGTAAATCATCAAGTTCTTTATAAGATTGAGCTTCAACAGGAATTACTTTTATGTCTCTATTCTCTAATAATTCCATTATCCATTTTGAGTTAGTCTCTCCAGGTATATATCCGAATCTTAGATTCTTCAATTCATTTAAATCTCCATAATCTATGGATTTATTAGTATATACACCATAAGTTTCTAGGGTTATATAGCTATCTGTAAATTCAAATTCATTAACTCTATCTTCTGTTCTATTAATTCCAATAAGTAAATCTAAATCTCCATTTTTTAACATACTCATCGCTTGTAAAATATTAGTATATTTATACTCATATTCAATTCCCAAATCGTTGCATATAGTGTCTAATATATCGTTATAATATCCAGTTGGATTTCCTTTGTCTATATAAAATAAGGGTTATAATCATAAAATCCAACTTTTATAACTTTATTTTTATATGGTTTCTCCTGTGAATATATATTATTATCAATTATGGGTATTAATACTATGAGAATAACTAAAATGTTACTTATTTTTTTAAGCATAATTCTCTCCGTTTCAATCGTTTTGTATTTAATAATAATATTATCTTTAATCTTTCATAACCATATATTCCCATTTTATTCATACCATAGCTTAATAAAATTCATACTCTCTTTTGATGGGTAAAACATTTTATCTTTACCTTTTTCCCCTACAGCAAAAATAGAAAACCCTTTAATATATTTTTCATTCTCAAAGACTATTTTATATGCGTTAAAACATCTAGCTTGCTCATCTCCATTTACCAAGTCAGATACATTATTGTTCCAAGGGTGTGTTGCGGCATATTCAAGTCTTGGAAATCCTAATTCTCCAAAATATTTTTTTATTGTACTCGTTTGCAAAGTTCTCAATTTCTTGTTTTATATTTTGATTTCTATTATTTACTGTAGAGCTATTGATACATTTAACTAATTCTTCTACTGTATTTATAGGCTTATCACTCAGTTCAAAATAAGCTGCAATAGATATAAAGTCTACTTTCGAAAACAATTTGTTATTTAGCTTTTTATTATATAATTCTTTACTTTTGAGATCCCATTCAGCAGTGTACCACCATGAAGTTTTATATGTTACAAGTCCTTTGAATCTCTTTTTCGTAAAATCTATTATATCGCACCAATTTTGTTCATAAGGTTCAAGCTTGCTAAAATTCGATGCTGTATTTACAATATCTACGTTGTATGGAATTGCTACTTCATCAATTAGCTCACTTAATATAATTTTCCAATCTTTAAAAAATTGTTCTTTGTTTTTAGGATTATATTCAGTTTCATATTTACTTCCATTGTCAATCCAGGGAAAAGCTTCTAATATTACTGTTTTATTATTTTCTTTCAAAATTTTAATAATCTGTATGGCCTTATTTTTACTATATTCATCTATAATCATTTTGTTAGATTCTAAAGAAGGTATTTTTATAACTATAGGTACATTTACAGTATTTGCACTTAACATTTTTATATCTTGTAATGCCTGATTAATTTCATAATCTGTAGATAAATTTACTGAATTTAATTTATCCGGTAATTCTCCTTTATCCATTTTGTATACAGCCATAAAACTACATAAAGCTAATATAATTGTTAAAATTATTATCTTTTTCAATTGTATCAACTACTTTCTATATTTTAATATTAATAATATAGCTGATATTATTACAGTTAAAAATAAAAATCCTGCAATAAGTATGAATGTTAAACTTGCTTTTTCTAATTTAAATTTAGAAGAATTATCTTCTAATTCTTCATCACTTCTATTGTTTTCTTTGAAATTTATATCCTGAATACCTCCATCTCTATTTACTACAGCTGCATCTCCTTTTAAATCTCTAGTTAAATTATTATCAGATAAATACCTTACTGATGAACTCAAGCTGTTTTTATCTAAAGAAGATACTATAATAGCTGAATTTGATTTACTATAAGGTGAATTTATAAGTTGTATTGTTGATAATTGTTTTGAATATTTATCATCTAAAAATTTAATCTTATCATTATTTTCAAATCCACTAAAATTCTTATCAAATTTAATGTATAAGTCTTTATTTATATCTTTTAAAATACTATTATCATCTGGAGTTCCTATAACTATAAGATTTCCTTTTTTATTCGTGTTTAAAAATTCACTATCAGTTAACACATTTAAATTTCCTGTATTATAAACTGCATCTCTTCCCATATTTCCAATTATATTAGCTATATTACTTAAATCTGAAGAGTTTAAATTCTTCGAAACCACTACATTTATATCATTTGCTTGTTGATTATCAATAAAAGGATACGGATAACTTTTGAAATTTAAACTATCATTGTCTTTAAAATCAAACTTTATAAATGAACTATCCAAAATATAAGCCCATGGGCTATCTGTATCTCTTGTAACGCACATTAAATCTTTTAATTCTAAATTAAATACAACTTTTATTTTATAATAATTTTTACCTAAAACATCCGTTGGCAGATTTACTTCTAAAATATCATTATCTGCTTTTTCTAAAGATAACTTTTTACTTGAAATAGGCTTATCATTAACATACACAGTAATTAATGATCTTTCAAAATCTAAATTTTTAGCATATCTAAATTTTAAATTCAGAATCGATCCAGCTGTACTTATTTTATTTTTAGGTATAGATACATCAAAATTAGTTTCTTGTGAAAAAGGTCCCTTAAGTAAAAAGTCATTATACCCTAAGTCATTTAAAGTCAATTTATTTTTAATCTCTTTTTTTATATCTGAAACATCTTTAGTTTCATCAATTATGAAGCTGCTACTATTTAATTCATTTAACAGCTCATTATTACATATTAATTTAGTTGCATTTTTAAGAGCTTTACCATTATCTGAAATTATTAAAATCATTCTTTTTTCTTTATTAAACGGAGAAATTACTTGCTTTATAACAGCTTTATTTTTAGCCTGATTTTTTTCGTCATCGCTTAGAAAATTCAAAAATCTGTAGACGTGTCATTTGTTCCACCTATGTAGATAATATTTTTATTATATTCTTTTAAATTTGACTTTAGTTTTACATCTAATTTAAAATTGTCACCTTTTAGTTTTTGCCCCATATTTAAACTCAGGTTCATTACAGAACTTAATTCATTACTATTATATTTATCTGGTAATACAAAAGTAGTATCTATATATGCCTCATTACCTATATTAGCAAATACACTAGCATAGTCTTTTATTTCATTTGAGTTATCTTTTAATGCATACTTCAGTTCTATATCTGATTGCTTATGTACTACTAACCAATTTGCAGTATTAGAATCATCTCTACATATTTTATCTGATATAGTTTTATATGCTTTTATAGAAATACTATTATATCCTGATTTTACAAGTTCTTTAGGAATATTAACTTGCCATTTATCCTGATATTTTCTATTACCATCTAATCTTTTCGAACTTACAGGTTCTCCATTAATAAATACGGTAATCGTTGAATAGTTTACATCCAATAGCTCACTTTTTGTATATACTAAATTCAATTTCAAATCCTTAACATCCCAATTTTGAGATACATTAAAAAATCTTTCGGTGCTTCCAATAACACCATTTATAGTTACATCATCTTGAAATTTGTACGCTTTCACATCTTCATTATCTGCAAATACCAAACTAATATTAGAAAAAGTTAGTATTAATGATAATGCTATAGTTACTATTCTCATTAAGTACCTCCCTAGAATCTTTCTGTTTTATACCATTTAGCTTCTCTTTTTAAAAATACATCCTGAAAATGGCCAAACATACCTTTAATTGCTACTAATAACCACATCTGAGAATATGTAAAGTACATAATTGCAACTAAAAATATATTTCCTAATCCACTTTCTCCTTTTTCCATTGATAAAGTTATACTAACTTGCAAAATAAATAGGACATATGATAATATCCATACAATCCAAAAGTTAAATGGTATGTTAACTTTCACTAAATTAAATAAGCTTAAAACAAATATACAATCTGATATTATAACCGAAGTTAAAAATAAAAAATATACCGAGAAAAAATATACTATATCGAATAATACTCTATTTTGTTTTCCCTTAAATATATTTTTTATATACTTAACTAGAACATATATATTTCCTTTAACCCATCTAGTTCTCTGCTTTATCCACACTTTGATAGTCTCTGGCTCTTGTTCCCAAGTTACAGCTTGTGGAACATATGTTATTCTTTGTCCTAATTTATAGATTCTAAAGCTTATCTCTGTATCTTCAGCTATTGCTTTAGTATCCCATCCTCCTAACTTCTCAATAGTGGTTCTTCTTAATACAAAGTTAGTTCCTGGTATCGTGCAAAGTCCTAATAACTGTCTTCGTCCTGCTTGTGCTATCCATTGAAAACTTAATGTTTCTATATTTATAAATTTTGTTAAAATGTTTTTATATTTATTTCTAGTTCTAAATTTCCCAATAACAGCACCTAACTTATCATCTTTTACTATACTTTGAATCAAATATCTAAGTGCTGTTTTTTCTGGAGTGTTATCTGCATCATATATTGCAATAAACTCTCCTCTTGCTTCTTGGTATCCAATGTTTAGTGCATTTGATTTTCCTTTACCTCCAGTAATATTATCTGTATTTATAATAGTAAAATTATATTTTTTGTATTTATTCTTTATATTTTGAAGTATATCTTTAGAATCATCACTTGAGTTATCATTTATTACTATCAATTCCATCTTATCTCTAGGATAATCTAATAATAATAATGACTCTACAGTTTTTCCTATAACTTTTCCCTCATTATGAGCTGGAACTAATATAGATACAAATGGATATTCTTTTAATCTTTCATCTTTAAAATTAAGATTTTTAAGATAATATACATATCCACTTGCAGCTAAAAGAATATTTATAAAAAGTATTGCCCATATAGATATTAAAGAAAATAAAAATAAGTAATCTACTATAGTAAATCTATTCATAACTATCTCCTTCTAAATTTTCGTCTATTTATAAATCTAAAGAATATAAATATTATCGTAAATATAACCAATACAGTAGACACAAATATTACGATTATCTTATTTATATTAGACATAGAATTTTCAAAACTTATCTCAGATTTAGATTTTTCATTTGACTTATTCTTATCATACGTAACATCTATTTTCCCATCTTTCGACCTTATATTTATATCATCAATTTTTACATAATTATTTATATCTTTTAAATTTAAGAACTCTGAATCATTTTCTTTTAAATAAGATATAACTTGTTTCAAATAATCTAAATTCATATACGGATGGAAGAAAAATCCTCCAGTGTATCCTCTTACCATAGAAAGTTTATAAAAGTTATTCTTTATAATATCTATTGAAAATTTATTATCTCGTTCTATATACCCTAAATTCTCAGGAATTAAAATATTGAAGTTTTTACTTCCTTCTATGATATATGGAAAACTACTTGTAGCAAAGTTTTCATTATTGTTTTGATATTGCCCAACATAAGTTGAAAATATTTTTTTAATTCTGTGTAGCCATTTTGATCCATAGCATAATGAGGCGCTTCAAAGGCAATAGGATAAATACCTTTTTCTACACATAATCTTAATCCACTTAAAACTCTATCTTTAACATATTCCTCCATATTTTCAGATATAGGCTCATCTTTTTCCATATCCCAAAACTCATATCCTTCTCCTGAAATCTCTCTTTTATCTAAAGAATGCATATATCCATGTAGAACAACACTACCACCTCTATCTTGCATATACTTTATAGTTTTTATAAACTCTGGATCATCTTTTATGGTATTTATTTTCCCAGTTTTGCTGTCTACATATGCTGGAATTAATGCTACCATAAAAGGTATACCTTCAGAGTATAAGTAGTCTGCAATCTCTTTTAAATTATCCTTATCTCTAAATAAATGTACATCCTCAATTCTTACAAATACTTTACCTTTTTCAAAATTTTTTATATTATAGAAATCATTTAAAGTATCTTCAAATATAAAAGATTGATCTATTTTATAATTACTAATAAAATATAAATTTTTATTATTGATAACATAAGGATACTCTTTATACGAATCTTTCATAGTTGCTAAAATCTTGCTATTTTGCCTTCTAGTATTAACAACATTAAAATAATCACTACTAGAAATAGTTAGTTTGTTTCCTTTATAATTTAATTCATTTATGCTATTTATCTTTTTTTCATAAATCAAATCATATTTATCACTATAACTTAAAAAGTCTTCTATTCCATTACTTATCCAATATATCCCATGTTCATAATTTGATAAATCCTCTAGCAAATCCCTATCATTTATTTCATTTTCTATATTTATTACAAATATTGAATCATATTGTTTTAAACTTCCTTTTTTATAATCATTTATATAAACACTATCTACACTTTTATTAAATCTATATAAAAGTTCATTTAAATGGTTTATTGTATTCTCTTTATATGAAAATGTTTTTTGATTTTCATATATTATTAGAGCATTTTCTTTTTTCTCTATATTTGCAAAACCTATACCAATATTGCTAAAAACTAATAAAATAATTAGAAATATAACAATATATCTTTTACACATCATACTGAAGTTCCTCTTCACATAAATTTTTAAATTCTATAGCACTATTTATGCTTTCTTTGTATTCTACTATAGCTATTTTAGTGTCTATATCTATATATGACTTTCCTTGATTTAATTCAAGATTTAATTCACCTACATTTTTTTTAATTCTTTCTTTTACTGTATTTGCACCATTAAAATCTGTATAGGGCATTATAATACCCATCATGTCGCTTTCTAAATAATATCTCTCATCTTCTGTCCTTGTGGAATCTATTATTATGTTGCTTACACTTTTAATTAAGTTATATGTTTTTTCCTCTCCAATTATTTTTCTAATTTCTTTATAATAAGGAAGCTTTATAATCATTAGTGCTAGCTTGTTTTTATGTCGATTTGATTTACTCATTTCTTTTTCTAAAGTAGAATAGAAATGTTTAATATTTCCAAGTCCTGTCACTTCATCAACTGTAACAAGATTTTTGTATTTATTTTTTAAAATTTCATTATTTTTTTGAAGTGATAAAATAACACTAGATAGCCTTCCACTAGTCATACATATTATAGGTATACCTGCCATCCAAATATAAGATATATAGTTTATATCTATATTTAATACTGTATTTCTGTAAAATATTAAAGTTGCATATATAAAAATTGCTACTGATGTCAATATAAGTCCAACTATAATACCTCCTATATATGTTGTTATTGAAATTAAAAATGTAATCCCTAGCATAATAAAGTTCAATAAAAAATTAACATCTTCTTTTGATATAAATAATATAATTACAACAATAAATAATTCTAATAATAGTGCTATCATATACGAGTCTATTTTTGATAACTTATCCATTTTCCCCTCCTATTTATATTTTTTACTTATTTAATCATGTGTATATTATACTCTTTTTTTACTTTTTTTCGTGTTTTTTGATATTTTTTAACATTTTTTAGCTTTTAAATTTCAAGATAAAAATAGAATACAATTATTGTATTCTATTTCATAATTCATTATTCAATTGGTAGTATTATAATAAATTTGCTACCTTTTCCAAATTCACTTTCAATATAAATTTCTCCTCCATGTAGGTTTACTATTTCTTTAGTTATCGTAAGTCCTAGTCCACTTGAGTTTTGGATTTCTTCATTTGCGTCTACTACCTGTCTAAATCTATCAAAGATAATCTTTTTATGTTCTTCGTCTATTCCAATTCCATCGTCCTTTACATATATCTCTACTTCATTTATATGATCTTTTATACCTAACTCTATAGTTCCACCTTCTGGTGTATATTTTACAGCATTACTTATTAAGTTTTCTATACATCTTTTTATTTCTATTTTATCAAAACTAACTATTTTTTCTTCTACCTCTGGATCTATTATCAGTTCTATACCTTTACATTCTACATGATTTTTTAGTCTTAAAGCTTCATTTTCTATGACCTCAACTATATCTTGTTTTGTTTTGTTTATTTTATATTTCCCATATTCTATTTTTCTATATCCATTAGATTTGTAATTAATTCTAACAACCTCTCTGCATTTTTATTAATTACGCTCATATGGTACTTTAGATTATCTTTACTTAAGCCTTTTTTATCAATCATAATACTTATTAGTTGCTCAGTTGATGATATAACGTTTAATGGAGTTCTCAATTCGTGAGATAAGTTTACAAATAGCTATTTTTTTTCTTTTCTAAACTTAAAACTTTATTAAATAAGTTTTCATTTTTTTTAATTTCCTTTGTAAGTTCTTTTGTTCTTTTATTTACCATAGAGTCTAATAGCTTTACTTTGCTATCATAATATAAAATAGCCAATATGCATATAGCACAATAAATAACCATCGCTGTTTTGCTTTTCCAAATAGGTGGTTTTATAGCAAATTTAATAGTTTTCTCACTAGATTCAGCTACATTATTATTTATTGCCTTAAGTTTTAGAGTATACTGACCTGGATTTAAATTTACCAAGTTTAATTTGTTACTTTTAACATCTTTAAAATCTTGGTCTACTCCCTCTATCTTATAATAATACTTAATATCCCTTATATTCTTATAATATGGTAAAAACATTTCTATACTTATATTATTTTCATTAAATTTAAATTTAACATCATCAATGCTGTTATATCTTTTTTCATTTACATATATATCTCCTATAGATAAATCTATAAAATATTTCTTCTTCTTTAACTCTTCACATCTAAATGAGTTTAAACCATTTGTTCCACCAAAGAAAATTTCACCATCTTCACTTATATGGAATGACTTTCCATTAAATTCTCTTCCCTGCAAACCATCTACTATATCAAAATTTGTAAACTCATTTTTTTATAATCAAACTTTGACAATCCATAGTTAGTACTTACCCATATATGGTCTAATTTATCTATCACTATTCCGTATATAGTATTATTTGGCAATCCATCTTCCATCGTGTAAACTTCAAATTTTTCTGTTTTTGGATTAAATTTATTAAGTCCATAATTCGTTCCTATCCACAAATTACCTTGTTTATCCTCATTTATAACTCGTACAGAATTATTACTTATAGAGTTTGAGTCGTTCTCTCTCATCCTGTATAGTGTTGTTTTTTGAGTCTTAGGGTCAAATTTTAAAAGTCCACCATCTAAAAAATATCCTATCCAATATATTCCATTGCTATCTTTATAAATACATCCATTTAATTTGTCTTCTATATTATATTTAGATGACAAGCTAGACATATCTATTATTTCACCTGTATCTAGGTTTAATATTGCAATCCCTTCGGTTGTTCCTAGCCATACCTTATTGTCATCATCTATAAGCACACTTCTTACATTACTATTTTCAAGCCATTATCTTTATTGTATACCTTTAACGTTTTTTCTTTTTTATTTATTACATTCAATCCATCATCTGTTGATATTAATATTAGGTCACCTTTTCCCTTTATGTCATATACTTTATTGCTGCTTAATCCATCTTTTCTTTTTATATAATAAGTTTTTTCATTTTCTCTATTTAAAACCGTTACTCCTTCCGAATTCGTTCCAACCCATAATGCTCCATCTTTGTCCTTATAAATCCCGCTTACCATATTATCTGAAATCGACGTATTATCTTCTGGGTTTAAATCATGTTTGTAATAATTTATATTAGTTCTTGAGTCAAATATACTTATTCCAGAATAAGTTCCAAGCCATAAAAGTCCACTTTTATCCTCCATAATACAAAATATCAAGTTATCGGTTAACCCATTTACATCGTATTTACCTTTTTGATAAACTCTAAACTTATCTTTTAATTTATCGTATTTGACTACTCCTGAGTCTGTTGCTATCCAAAGGTCTTTATTTTTATCCTGTAGTATATCTCTTATAGATGAGTTTTTGTCAATTCCATCTGGAGGGTCATACTCTTTTATCTTATTCGTTTTTGTGTTTACTTTATATAGATTTTCATTTCTAGTCCCAACCCATAAATTTTCATCCCCATCAAAATACACTTTGTATATAGTTATCTCTTTTCCATAGGTATCCTTCGTTAGAAACCTTTCAACCCGTTCACTTTTTTTATTTAATTTATATAATCCATTTTTAGTCCCTATCCAATAGTTTCCACTATTATCTTCAGTTATATCATATATATGTTTACTTTTTAATTGGTTCAAATTTTTAATTGCCGGCCTAAATCGATCACTGACTTCATCATATATATCTACTCCATTTGCCGTTGCAATTAAAACATCTCCATCTTTATTTATTAAAATATCATAAACACTACTATCTGATAAATTTCCATTGTTCTTACTATTATAGTAATTTTTTATAGAGTCTGTTTCTGTATTTATTTTGCTTACACCGCCTATAGTCGCAACCCATAAATTACCTTTCTTATCTTCTTTTATATCAATTATATAACTATTTGCTATTCCTTTTTTAGGGTCTTTTTTTTGCCCATACACTTTAAATTCATATCCATTGTAAACATTTAGTCCATCATTTGTTCCTATCCATATTCTCCCTTTACTATCTTGTTCTATCGCTTGTACCGTTCCCTGAGATAACCCTTGGTTTATAGTTATATTTTTAAAATTTATACTTTCTTGTGCATTGGAAATATCAACTCTGAGTATCATTACAAAAACTATAGATATAAATAGTTTTAAGTATTTTATTCTTTGCATAAATTTTTTCTCCTAAATATTTACTTATTACTCACTGTGTAGTTCTTCAGTATAGCTCAAAATTTTCCTATACTTTAATCTTGGGTAACTATCACTTATAAGCGCATAGTTTGAAAGCTTATTTCCTATCCATCTAGAGTGTAATTTACTATATATCCTAATTGAAGCTAAAAATATTCTACATTTCGGACATGTATATATATGGTGTGTTCTTTTATTTTTATTATTAAATTTAGTATCTATGTTATATGCTCTAATTTTGTAAAGCATATGACTATTGCATCTTGGGCATATATATACAGACTTATAATAAAGAGAATTTTTCTTAAATTCAGATGTATACTCATCTTCTAGTTTTAATGATTTAATCTCTTTTATCTTGTCACTAGATTCAATCCAATCTATTTTCTTTAACAAACCTTTATTTCCAGGTTCAAAATCAGATTTATCTAAGTAGTCTTTATTTAAATTAAATTCTTTTAAGTAACTATATCCTGCATATTTTTTATTTAAATAGCTTTTGTCATTTTCTACTATATAATTTTTTTCATTACATTTAGAATTTTTCCGTCTAAATAAATCAAATTTTATTTTCATGGAATCACTCCTTTAATACTTTTTGCTATTACTACGAGTATACACTTTTTAACTGTAATTTTTTGTCGAAATTAGTGTTTTTTAAAATTTTGTACAGAATCTTTTAAAAATAATATTAAATATTAGAATTAAAAATAATAGCTATTATGAAATAGTGTTATCAGAATAAAATATGAGTACAAAAAATACCAATATATAATAATTTTATTCTAAATAAATATTTTAATATGAAATTATAATTATATATTGGTATTTTTTCACATATATTAATAGGTGTTAAAAAATTAATGTATTTCTTCACATATGGTTCTGTAATTAACACCATTTAAACTTATACTATAAAATTTTTTATTTATTACTTCAAATTTGTTTATGTTATCTTTAATTTCAGAAATTTCATCTTCATATTTTTTTAAAATCCTATGTGCTTCATATATATCTACTTCTTTAAATCTAACTTTGTCTCCTGGTTTGCCTTGAGCTAATTTACATAAGTCTACGCTTATAACATTAGCTATTTTAGTATAACCTCCAACTGTCTGTCTATCTGCCATCATAATAATAGGATTTCCATGTCCTGGAATTTGAACTGCACCAAATGCTATTCCGTCTGAGACTATATCTGCACCATTTAAATGATTAATTTTATCCCCAGATAATCTATATCCCATCCTGTCACATTCATTTGTTATTTCATATATAGAGTTAAAAAAAGTTTTTATATTTTTTGAATCAAACATATTATCTTGAGGTCCCATTATTGATCTCAACATAATTTCTTTATCATACTCTTTTATATATTTTTTAGGTAAAATTGAATTTGTGTCTCCATCAAATTTTAAAAGTTTTAGATAATCTTCCTCCCTAAGTTCTCTTCCTTTATATCCGCCTAAATTCCCTTTTAAATAAGTTGACTTACTACCCATAACAATTGGAACATCTATTCCTCCTCCAAATGCAATATAAGTTCTACATCCATTTTTTACTCCAGAAAAAGATAATATATCTCCGCTACTTACAATATAACTTCTATACATATCAATTCTAATTCCATTTAACATAGGCCCTAAATCCCCACCAGTTATTGCTATAATAGATTTCTGATGGAATTCTATCGTTGGACCAATTATTAATGCTTCTATACACGCTTCATATTCATCATTTCCAACTAGTATATTTGCAATTCTTAATGAATAATCATCCATTGCTCCAGAAGCCGGAACGCCATATTGTTGAAATCCTTTTCTAGTACCGCCTTGTATTAAACTTAATAAACCTTTATTTAAAATTTTAGCTCCCACCAATTAGCCCCCCTTCATTTTAAAAGTTATTAAACTCATCCTTTGTTATAGGTATAAACTTCACATAATCTCCTGCTTTTAATAAAATAGGATTTTCTCTTTTAGGATCATATAGTTTTATAGGTGTTCTTCCTATTAATTGCCATCCTCCAGGGCTCTCTATAGGGTATACTCCTGTCTGCTTTCCTGCTATACCTACAGATCCTTCTGGTATCTTAACTCTTGGATTAGCTAACCTAGGGGTCTCGAGTTTATTGTTCATTCCCCCTAAGTATGTAAATCCAGGCGTAAAACCTAACATATAAACTAAGTACTCAGCTTCACTATGAAGCTTTATAACATCTTCAATTTTTAATCCGTTATGCTTTGCAACAGTCTCTATATCAGGTCCAAAATCATTTCCATACAAAACAGGTACCTTAACTATATTTTTTTCATGTTTCTCTAAAATTTCCAAATTACTTTCCATATCTTTTACTGTGTTTATAAGATTATTAAATGCTATTTTTAATGGGTTATAAATTATCATAAGAGATCTATATGTTGGTATCATCTCATATATATAATCACTTAAACTGGATTTTTCTATGCTTTTCATTAAATTTATAACTTTTCTATTTATCTCTTCATCTATAATATCCCCAAATTCAACTACTATAGATTTATCTCCTGCTAATAAGTATTTTGTTTCCATAACTAATTCCATCCCCCCAGCAAGTATTTTTAAAATAACTTCACTATATCCTTAAGTGATATTAATCCACCTACAGCAGTAACTATTACTACTAAACATCCTAAAATTAATAACCATTTAGGATGTTTATATTCACCTACAATATCTTTATTTTTAGATGCTAACAATATAACCCCTAAAGTTATAGGAAGAATCAATCCATTTAAAGACCCAGCTAAAATAAGCAAACTTGCTGGTTTTCCTACTACTGCCATTATTAATGTTGAAATAAATATAAATAAAATTATAAATTTATTTTCATGTTTTTCTATTAATGGATGAAGTGTTTTTATGAAAGAAACAGATGTATATGCAGCTCCAATAACTGATGTTATACTGGCACTCCATAATACTAAACCAAAAAATTTGTATCCTAAATTTCCTGCTCCATACTTAAAAGCTGATGCAGCTGGATTTTCAGGATCTAAACTTACTCCTTGTGAAACAACTGCAAAAACCGCTAAAAATAATAAAATCCTTACTATAGTTGCTACACTTATACCTAATACTGAAGATTTGTTTACATCCTTTAAATTTTCTTCACCTGTTATTCCTGCATCAATAAGTCTGTGACCTCCTGCAAAAGTTATATATCCTCCAACACTTCCACCTAAAAGAGTTATTATTGGAAAAATTAATCCTCCTGGTTTTTTGGAATAAAGGCTCCTTTTACAACTTGGTACATATCAGGTTTGTTTATTATAGCAACATATCCTACTACAACTATTACTATAATTGCTAAAAATCTTGTGAATCTATCTATTATTGGACCAGATTCTTTTATTAAAAAAATTGCTATTGCTATAAATCCACATACTAAAGTTGATATTGTAATATTTGCATTGAACATTACATTTACTCCAAGTGCCGCCCCCCCTACATTCCCAATGTTAAATGCAAGTCCTCCTATCCCTACTAATATGGCTATGAAATAACCTAATCCTGGTAACACCTTATTTGCTATGTCCTGGCCTCTAAGTCCAGATACTCCTATTATTCTCCACACATTAAGCTGTGCTCCAACAAAAAATATAGTAGTCATTAAAACTACAAACCCAAAACTAGCTCCATATAACTCCGTAAACTTAGCTGTTTGAGTTAAAAACCCAGGTCCAATAGCTGAAGTCGCCATTATAAAAGCAGCTCCCATAAGAGCTGTTAAATCTTTTTTATTAGACATAAATACCCCTCCAATTATTTAATAACTTCACTTATGCAACATATATTTATGCCTTCCTTTATAAGCTCTGATTTTATGCTTTTTACAAATTCTATAGCTTTAGGGTTATCTCCATGTACACATATAGAATCCGCTTTTATATCTATGTCTTTTCCATTTATATCCTCTACTTTATTTTCTTTTATCATTTTTATAACTCTTTTTATTGCTATATTTGTATCATGTATAATAGACCCTTCAATACTTCTTGATACTAACGTTCCGTCGCTATTGTATGCTCTATCTGCAAACACTTCATTTGCAACCCTCAGACCAACATCTTTACCAGCATCTATAATTGAGCTATTTGCAAGTCCAAGAAGAATTATATTTTTATCAACCTCATATACTGATTGTGCTATAGCTAAAGATAACTCATAGTCTTTTGCTGCCATATTATAAAGAGCACCATGAGCTTTTACATGTTGTATATTTGTTCCATTTGAAATAGCGAAAGAATTTAGTGCACCTAATTGATATTTTACGTAAGCCTTAACTTCCTCTTGGCTAATTTTCATTTCTCTTCTTCCAAACCCTATAATATCCATAAATCCTGGATGAGCACCTATTTTCACATTATTTTCAATCGCTAATTTTACAGTTTTGTCCATTTGAATTGGATCTCCTGCATGAAACCCACAAGCTATATTTGCTGAAGTTATATGTTTTAAAACTTCCTCATCCATACCTAGTTTATAACAACCAAAACTCTCTCCTAAATCACTATTTAAATCTACTTTATACAAGTTCTATTCCCCCTATAGACATTTTAATTTTTTGTTTATTGTCCTACTTAAATTTTATGAATAAAAAAATAATGGTATGACTTAATTTAAGTAATCCTCTAAAATAAGATATTAAAATTATAATCAAAACAAAAACATCAATTATACATGAAAACATTTCATACACAACAAAGTAAAGAAAAAAATAACTTAACTTTGATGTAATAGATTTATCATACATATCAAAATTAAGTTATTTTTATTTATAATTAAAGCTTACTAATAAATTTACTTTATATTAATATCATTATAGTAAACATTTTTACTTACTGCTTCACCTATATTACTAATTAGATTTGATTCATATGATTCTTCATCAGGTTTAACTGAAGGTTCTTCTGGATTTTCAGGCTTTGTTGGTTCATCAGGTTTTACTGGAGGTTCTACTGGTTTTTCAGGTGTTGTTGGTTCATCAGGTTTTACTGGAGGTTCTACTGGTTTTTCAGGTGTTGTTGGTTCATCAGGTTTTACTGGAGGTTCTACTGGTTTTTCCGGTGTTATTGGTTCATCAGGTTTTACTGGAGGTTCTACTGGTTTTTCCGGTGTTATCGGTTCCTCAGGCTTTACTGAAGGTTTTACTTGATTTTGTTGTTCATTTGTAGGTTTATACTGAGAATTTATTGATGTTTGCTCATTTGAATTTTTATTGACGTAATAATCTTTTTATATTTTTTCATTTTTATTAGATTTGTCCGTAGTTTCATCTTCTTTAACGATTTCCTCTTTTTTATTTTCTTGTTTATTAGTCTTATCTTCACTATTTTTTAAGACTACTTCTTGCTGCTCTATCCTTTTATATTCTTCATTTGCAAGAATTGGAGCTTGTGATAAAGTAAACCCTGAAACTAGTGCAGTTGTTAAAATTGTTGAGGCTACTACAACTTTTCCTTCTTTATTCATTTGTTAACTCCTTTGCTTAATATTATTCTATTTGTTTTATAGTATCTATTCACTTAAATTGGATGCTTTTCCTTTAGTTAAATTCCTTCATATTTTTCACTAGTTTCTCATAATTTGTGGATTTATTTTATATCGTAAAGAAGGGTGTAGGTAGTTGACTCTTAACACCAAAGTCTTTGACTTTTAAGTGTTTTAAATCAACTACCTACACCCTTCTTCTTCTTCTTTTCCACAATAAGCATAGGGATATAGTTGTATTTTAGTTACATTTCAAGCGTCTTTTTGCTTGTGTAGCAAAATACAACTATATCCCTATCTTTACTTATAACTTTAAATCTTTTACTGCTTCTCTTGTTGCTACTAATTTATTTTCTATTTCTTCTATATTTTCTTTAGCCATACCTATAAATAGCATATCTATTATCGCAAGTTGAGATATTCTTGAACTCATAGCTCCTTCTCTTAAAGATTTTTCTACATAAGGAACCTTTAACGTTATATCCGATAAATCTTCTAATTTATTATTTATGCTTGCCTTTGTTATGCTTATTACTGGAATATTATTTTTGTTTGCATTTTCTATACACTTTATTACTTCTTTTGTTGTTCCTGAATATGATATTGCAACTGCTACATCTTCAGGTTCCATTAAAATAGATGAAGTAATTTGTAGGTGAGTGTCCACATGTGCTATGCACCTTTTATTTATTCGACTTAATTTATAATAAAAATCTTGTCCTACTAAACCTGAAACACCTACACTATAAATGTATATATTCTTTGCTTTAGAAAGCAGCTCTATTGCTTTTTCTAAATCTTCCTCTTGTATTAAATTAACAGTTTTATCCATAACTTTATCAATCGATTTTTTTATCCCATATATTATATCTGTTGTCTCAAGTTTTTTGTTTATATACTCAAAATCAGCTTTTTCTTTTATATCTCTTAAACTCATAGATAACTTTAACTTCATTTCATTTAAACTTTCAAAACCTAACTTTTTTGAAAATCTAATCAGTGTAGCTGCTGAAGTATTTGTTAATTCCCCTATTTCTTTAGCTGACAAGTTAATTATACTCTCATTATTAGAAAGTAAATAGTCAGCGATAAGTTTCTCTCTATCTGTAAAATCTTCATAATTTTGTTTTATATACTCTAAAATATTCATAACTTAAACCTTTCTAAAATAAAACTTTTTACCATCCTTTATATATTTTAATAGATAAAAGTCATCTTGTAAAACTGACGCTACTTTATTTATTCTAGCATCGTTATCTTGATTTGTAGTTAAAATTTGAATTTCTCCCATATATCTCTTGTATCCTTCATTGTCTATAGTTATATCTCCATAATTTTTATCTACTGTATTTTCAGGTTTTATATTATTTCCATTTAATATTAATCTACTTTCACTAGCTCTTATAGCATCTCTTGCTACATCAGTTCGTGAACTATATATTTCTTCTAATAATTTCAAAGAAACTTTATCTTTAGTATCTACTTTTATTCTTAATTCTACTCCTTCAGCAAAAAGATTCGCTAAGTCCTTTAGTTCTTGTTTGCTTGGAAGTGAGTCACCTATAAAAACTGATTGATTACCTATTGCAAACAAATGATTTGCAGCTTGCCTTACACCTTTATTTCTATGATCTTCTAATGTTGGCAATCCATCTTTTAATGGACTTCTTTTTCTGTTATTAGACTGAACAAATGCACATATCTTTATTCCTCTATCATTTAAAATTTTATTCTTTTCTAACATACATTCCTCAGATATCCCAGTTCCGATTCTTGGGTAAAAATTGTGAAGCGCATCTATATTTTCATATTTTGGAGAAAATTTATCTAAGTTTTTAAAAAATGATTCTGTTACTGTAGAAGCATTTAATTGTATTTGTATGCCATAATCATTTTTACTCATAATAGATATCTCTTCTTCTGTATATCCAAAGTCAATTCTTATAGTTTTTACTCCCATATCTCTTAACCCTTTTAAATCCATGTTATCTAAATCTAAAAATTTAAAAGTATTTGGAGATATATCACTAATTATATCCATATCATATTGTTTTGCTAGTTTAAAAAACTCCCTTACTTCAACTTTTAAAATATCATAATTAGCTTCTGGAATATGAAGTGATGTGAAAATTCTAGTAAATCCTAACTCATTAGCATCTTTTAATAATTGTATATTTTCATCTTTTGTGTTATCTAATCCAAAATAAACTGAAAATCCTAAACTCATAATTACTTCCTCCTCATCATATAAAAACGGACTGACCTTATTTACTGAGCCAGATATAATGCTAATTTGTAGCGACCTTCAAAGCATCTTTATAAGCTTTGGGAGCACAACTTAGTATTATATCTGGAGTACCCAAACCTTAGGTCAGTCCTTTACTATTTTTTATTCTACTGGATCTTCAAACCCTAATAATTCTGTAAAGAAGTATCCACCTACGTATGATGCTACAACTCCAATTAAGAATACAAACATTTTTTCATCAGCTATTAATAGTGCAAGTGGTAATCCTGATACTCCCATTGCAACTGCTCCAACTTTGAAAAATGCCATTACTGCTCCACCTATTCCAGCTCCTAAACAAGCCCCTAGGAAAGGTTTTCCAAGAGGTAATGTTACTCCATATATTAAAGGCTCTCCTATACCTAAAAAGCCTGGTACTAATCCATTTTTTGCTGTTTCTTTTAATCTTTTATTTTTAGTCTTTTTAAAAACTGCTATTGTAGCCCCTACTTGAGCCATACCTGCTGTTGCCAGTATTGGAAGTAAAACTGTTGACCCTGTACTTGCTATTAAATCTGCATGTATAGGTGTTAAAGCTTGATGCATTCCAGTCATAACTAATGGTAGGAATAATGCTCCTGACACTGCTCCTGATATAACAGAAACTAGCATATTTCCTGATGCTACAGTATTTGCTACTACTAAGCCTATTGAATCAGATATAAATCCACCTACTGGTTGCAATATTAATAATGCAACTAAAACTGAAACTGTTAGTGTCACTAGTGGTGTTATAAATAAGTCTAGCACATCTGGTACTACTTTTTTACATCCTTTTTCAATATAAACCACTAATAGTGCAACTAGTATTACTGATATTATTCCACCTCTACCTGGTGTTAATGTCATTCCAAATAAATTTATATCAGCAAGTACTGGAGATGATAAAATCCCTCCAAGTACTCCACCCATCATAGGCATTTGTGATCCAAATTCTTTTGCTGCATTTAATCCAACTAATATAGATAAAACTGAGAAAACTCCGTTTCCTATTAACCCTATTATCTTAGCTGCAGTTGTACTTGTATATGCTTCTCCAAAATATACACCTGCAATATTGTTAACTGCTAAAACCAATCCACATGCTACAAATAATGGTATTAAAGGTATAAATATATTTCCAACTTTTTTAAGTGCATTTTTGAATTTTGTATTATTTTTTTCCTTTAGTTTATCTTTTGTTTCTCTTATTGCATCATCACCTAATAAAACTTTTTTACCAACTATCTTATTTACTTCTTCAGTTACTTTATTTACTTTACCTGGTCCATAAATAATTTGTAATTGTCCTTCTGCTTGAACTACTCCCAATGCACCTTCTGACTTTTTCAATTCTTCCATTTGAACTTTTGAATAATCAAAAAGTTCAAGTCTACAACGTGTCATACAGTTTTGTACATTTTTAATATTTTCTTTTCCACCAACTAAGTCAATTAAATTTTTTGCTATTTCTTGGTTTGTCATTACAATTCCTCCTATCTATTTTTATATATTTTTAAGAGCTTTTGCTATATATCCATTATTCATTTCTAATATTACTTTAGCTTCTTCTTTTTCTAAGTTTGACAAGATCATAAATATAGATAACTTTACATCAAAACCAGTTTCATTTAAAATAGTTTCTGCTTCTTTAAAACTTACTCCTGTCGCTTCACACACTATTTTTTTAGATCTTTCAACTAATTTTTCATTTGTTGCTTTTACGTCTACCATTAAGTTTCCATATACTTTTCCCATTTTTATCATGCTTCCTGTTGATAGCATATTTAATACTAACTTCTGTGCTGTCCCTGACTTCAATCTTGTAGATCCTGTTACAACTTCTGCTCCAACAACTGGAGATATTGCTATTTTAGCTTCCTTTGCTACTTCTGAATCTGCATTACATGTAACTGATATCGTTAGGGCTCCTATTTCATTTGCATACTCCAATCCCCCTATTACATATGGTGTTCTACCTGATGCAGCTATACCCACTACCGTATCATTTTCATTTAAACTTTTATCCTTTAAATCTAATACAGCTAACTCTTTAGAATCTTCAGCACCTTCTTTAGCTCTAAATATAGCCTCTTGACCTCCTGCAATTAATCCTTGAACTAATTCTTCTGATACTCCGTATGTTGGAGGACATTCTGATGCATCTAGTATTCCTAACCTTCCAGAAGTCCCTGCTCCTATATATATTAACCTTCCACCTTTTTGCATTCTCTCTACTATTCCATCTATGGCTTCTGCTATTTGGGGTAGTTCTATTTCTATTGCATTTGCTACCTTTTTATCTTCTTCATTTATCATCTTAACCATTTCTAAAGTTGATACTTTATCTATATTTAATGTATTTTGATTTCTACTTTCTGTTGTTAATTTTGATAAGTTTAATTTATCCATTTTTTTACCTCCATATTTTATTTCATTCTATGAATTCGTTTTCTTATTTATAATTTCATAATATCATGTTTGAAATATCATTTCAATATATTTTTAAAATAAAGAAATATTATTTTATATATATAACAAAAATTTATATTCTATTAATACATTTCAAGAGAATAATTTTTCCTAAAACTAAAAAAGTTAACTCACTTTTTATGAGTTAACTTCTACCTTTGACTGCATTTTTCTTTCCATTTTTCTAATTTTTTATTGTATATTTTTTTATAAGTTCAACATCTACTTCATTTTCATAATTTTGACTTATTATTGAACTTGCAACTATAATAACATCTAAACATTCTTCAGTTATATCATGCTTTGACTTATCTTTATATCCACATCCACATGCATTTATACTGCTAAGTATAGCTTGTGCTACTTCTCCTGTTTCTTCTGTTAATTTTAAAGCTCTTTGTTCTATCGTTTTTTTATCTATTTCTGTTAGTTTTTGAATTTCTTCGAAATTAACTAATGTTTTGTTATTCATTTTTATACCTCTTTTCTTTAATTGCACACCATATTTAGTATAGCATAAGTCTTAGATATAAGAAGATATACACTTTTTACTCCACAAGCAAAGTTCAGCTTTAAATGTCGCTAACCCATGTATATCCTCTTATATCTTTTTCTCAAACTTTAATATATATTCGATAAAATTTTAATGTTAAATATTATTAACAAAATCAGTAAAGTACTTAGTTTTATTGGTTTAGTATTAAATTTGTGTTAATATATATATATGTAGTTAATTGAGAATTCAATTGACTACCTCGTGTTTTTACTTCCTACGATTTTCGTAAATTTAAAGGGGGTTGTAATCAGCAATGGATCGGTTGAGAAGAAGTTATAATATGGTTATGTTCTTATTATTAGGACTAATCTGTGGTATATCTGCTAATTTACTAGATAAACCTGTATTAACTCCTGTGCTTTATATAGGTTGTGCATTATGCGGACTTATATTTTCAGGGTTAGTATTCTCTCCAATGAAAAAAGGACTTGAAAGTTAAAACTTAAATAAAAAAGAGCTATTTTATATAGCTCTTTTTTCATGTTATTTTACATTTTCTACATTATAATCAGTATCTAGCTTTGACTTATATCCATTTACTAGTGAGTCTAATGCTTGCTTTATTTCATATTCACTTGGTAATATTACATACCTTCTCGCATCTAATATAAATTTACTTTCTTTGTTAACTATATTCACACTAGAAATTTTCTTATTTACACTACCTTTCATATCTAAAAGTAATTTAGAAAATTCACCTTTGGTTATATTCTTTAAAATTATGTAAATTTCTTTTTCTGTTAATAAATTATCTCTTGAAACTCTTTCAACTTCTTCATTGAACATTTCCATAACTTCTTGATTAGTATTTTTTATGTATTTATCAAGTATTAATTTTGATAATCTAGCTGTTGCAAGTCCTCCTGCACCTATTCCTACTATGTTTAACAGTATGTATATATAAGAATTACTTAATAATTTCCCAAAGTTAGTAATAAGAGCCAATATGAAGAAGGCTAATGTACCTCCTAAAACTCCTAATATTAATTTCATATTGTTAATCTTTTGATAATTTTTTTCATCTTCTAAATAAAAATCATCTTCTATTGTGTGATTTCTATATTTATACAAATCTATATCAAATGAATTGTTCGTAGATTGTAGACTATTTGCAAATCTACAGTATTCACTTTTATCCACAGTATTATCTAATTTTATACTTTCAATAAATTTATCTCCATAAATTTTTATACTTCTCAAAATAGATTTGATAAGCGCTTCATTTTTTGAATCTCCATTCCATATAGATAGTGCATACTCTATACACCCTGACATACCTAGTATATGTTCTGTCTCCACACTTCCATCAATTTCAAAAAACTCAACTCCTCTTACTCTACCTTCGTTAGCTATAATTTTAGCTTGATTGTATGTAAAAGCTCCTCTTTTTAATATTTCTTTTGGCTCTAATGTTGCATGCGTCATACCTTCTTTTATTCTATCTTCAAAATCCGCTATAGCTTCTTCATATTTATCTAGAGGTATTTCAATACTCATAGGTGATCCATCTTCGTTTACAAATCTTAGCTCACCATAATTCAAACATGCATCAACACATCGTTCGCCACTGCTACTATATTTACTTTTTAGTATCTTTGTCATATATAATTTTCACCCTTTACAAATGAACTTTGTTATCTATGGTTGTTATTTATCTATTGTGTCTACTATAATAAGTCCTTTTTTATTTTTTATAAGCCCTGGCTTACACTCATAAACATTATATCCATTTACGCTAAGTAGTGCAACTCCATTAGCTTTATTGTCTAGTTTCAAAACATCTCCTACATTTAAATTAATAAGGTCTCTTACAGATATGTTTGTATTTCCTAATGTTGCAGTCATATCAGCCTTTACACTACAAATGTTTTGATATATAGCATTGGTAAATTCATATTGACCTTCTATATCTCTAGTTTTTAGAAGTTTTTTTGTTTCTAATTGTTCAAGTACTGGCTCCATGCAACAATAAGGATTGCAAAATGCATCTTTCCAATTTTTTCGTTCCCGTTATACATAGTCATTTGTGCAATAAGTACAGACTCACTTACTGAAAACTTATTACTGGATTCAATATTGGTATAAATATTTGAAACTTCCCGTTTATTACATCCATCTACTATGTGTAATCTCTTTATGAAAGTTTCAGCAATATTCAAAATTAGATGCTTATCAATTTCAGTTAATTCTCTATTTTTATTTTTAAAGCTTCCATCTCCACCTAACATTAAATCTATAAGTGTAAGAGCTACTGTTTTATCCATTTGATATATAAGTCCCTTTACTAAGGGTAATATGTCATGTTCTATTATTATCGAGTCATATTCAATCGATTTCATAAATTCTTCAAAATTAGTTTGCCTTATTTTTTTAAGTTCAGAATTTATACTTTTCTGTTTTAAATCATATGCTATATTTAAATTCATGTACTTGCAAAAGTCTTCGGCTATAAGTGATAAAAATCTCATATTATCAGCAGAATATCTTTGAGGTTTTTTAAAATCATAATCTCTGATTGTAATTTCCATTTTATATGCCTCCGGTGCTATCTACTTTGAAGATTGTTTACCATTGACCACATATCGTCTCCTACCTGTATACCCTTGCTGTTATACTGAAATGACCTTTGAGCCATGATTAAATTTACCATTCATCTTGCATATTTACATTTGACATTTCTACATATCCTTGTAATATGCTTTTATTTTGTACAGTTTCAACATTGGTTGGTTTTGCAGTAAACAAGTTATCTCCTACTGATACAAAATCAGCATCCCCTTTAGGTTGATATAAATTAATAACTCCAACTTTGTTATTATCTAGGTATATTTCCCCATTTTTATTTATACTTAAATCTCCATTTTTTAGATTAATATTTTTACCATTACCATTTAATGGTTGTATATCTAGTATATTACCCTTATCATCTACTAATTTACCAGTTGAGTCTAAATTAAATTCCCCATTTCTAGTGTATGCATAGCTTCCATCTGATTTCATCACTCTAAAAAAGCCATCTCCATCTATTGCTAAATTAGTATTTATTTTAGTTTCTTTAATTGCACCTTGTTCATAGTTTCTAGTTGCTTGAGATATTCTACTTCCAGTACCTGTTCTAACACTTGTAGAGTTAGTTGGGTATGAATTTTTATGTAATGATTCTTGATATAAATCTAAAAAATTAGCATCTAATTTTTTATATCCTACAGTCTGAACATTTGTTATATTATTTGAAATTAAATCTATATTAGATTGACTTGATAACATCCCAGACTTACTATTATGCATTATATTATACATATTTTATACCTACCTTACGCTTCCGATTTCATTAGCTATTTGTCTTAATGTTGAATCTATAGTTTGTATAACTTTTTGATTAGCTTCAAACTCTTTTACGGTTTCCATCATTTCTGTTACTGAGCTTATGTAATCTACGTTTGATCCTTCTACATAACCTTGCTTTATAGAATAATTATTTGAGTTTACAGGGTTATTTCCTGAATATAAGTTATCTCCAACTTTTTTAAGGTTTTTGTAATCATTAAAATCTACAATAGAAAACTTATACCTAGCTCCACCTTCCACAAGTATCTCATTTGAAGGTGTAGCTGTAATTTTACCATTGCCCACATATATAGGTTCATTAGCTCCACTTGCCTGATTCAATCCCATAACATTATGACCGCCATTAGTTACAAGATATCCTTGTGAATTAACCTTAAATGATCCATCTCTAGAATAAAACGTATTACCACCAGAGTCTCTTATCTGAAAAAATCCACTTCCATCTATTGCAAAATCGGAATTATTTTCAGTTGATAGAAAAGTCCCTTGTTTAAAATTTGTATTAACTTCATCTATTCTAGCTCCAAAACTTACTCCACCTAAAATTTGCTGATATGCTTTTCCATTTTTATAGTTATCATTATTGGATAAAGTCATTTCTTCAAAACTTTTAGATATTAACTTATCTTCTTTATATCCGTTTGTTTTTAAATTTGCTACATTATTTGTTATTATACTTTGTCTCGATTGTAAGTTTATCATCGAAGATACAGATGCATATAGTCCTCTTATCATATTTCCTCCTAATCCAGGTATTTTAGTTTTTTCATAATACCTCTTAAATTTGAAATAGCTTTTTTACTTAACTGTGAAACTCTAGACTCTGTAACGCCTAATATTTCTCCAATTTCTTTAAGTGTCAACTCTTCGTAATAATAAAGTGATAGTACAAGTCTATCTTTTTCTTTTAACAAATCTAAAGCCTTAGCAACTGTTTCTATTAACTCTTCTTTTTCTATTGATGCTTCTACATTTATAGACTCGTCTTTTATTATATCTATAAGTTTTAAATCATTTTCATTATCTAAAACCATATTATCAAGAGAACTTGTACTTAAATTTAAAGTGCTTTTTCTTATTTTATGAACTTCGTCATTCGATATTTCCATAAAGTCAGCTATTTCATTTACTGTAGGCTCTCTAAAATGTTTATGTTGTAAATTTTCTATACAATTTTTATATGACCTTACTTTACTTATACATCCTCTAGATACTGGTGATTGCTTTCTAATTTCATCGATTATATAAGATGTTATTCTTATAGAAGCATATGTTGAAAATTTAACACCTTTTCCTTCATCAAACTTATCACTTGCATCTAATAATCCCATAACCCCATAACTTACTAAGTCTTCGTATTCCATTCCTATTTTATTTGTATAGTACTTAGAAGCTATGCTTCTAACAATAGGCATATTTTGATTTATAAGATCTTCTTTACTAATCATAATGTCAACAACTCCAATCACTATATATTAATTACCCCTTGAGATTTTATTTGCACATCATTAGGTATTTCATTTAATGACAATATAGTTAAATTAGTAAACACCATTTCAACTAATTTTCTAATGGTGCTCTTATCTTAGGAGAAACTAATACTATTGGTCTATTATTATTAAAATTCATAGACTCTATAGTCGACTGTATTCCTTTGAAAATCTTATTAGTGGTTTCTGGATCTATAGCTGGATATGTTCCATTTACAGATCTTTGTAAACTATTAGCTACTAAATTTTCAATTTCCATAGATAGTGTTGTAACCACTATCGAATTGTTTTCATCTATTAATTCAAGACATATACTTCTACTCATAGCCATTCTTACATATTCGGTAAGTAGCTCTAAATCTTTAGTATTTCTTGCATTATCTGCTAAAGTTTCTAGTATAGTGACTCTATCTTTTATAGATACCTTTTCTTTTAATAGATTTTGGAATACTTTTTGAACTTCTCCTAATGTCATTAAATCTGGTATTAATTCTTCTACAACTGCACTGTATTTTTCTCTTGTAGCATCTATTATCGCCTTTACTTCTTGACGTCCCATAAGTTCATGAGATTTAGATTTTATAGTCTCAAGTAAGTGAGTTACTAATATAGTTGTAGGGTCTACAACAGTAAATCCGTATAATTCTGCCTCTTCTGCTTTGTCTTTTTCTATCCATAAGGCATCTAACCCAAATGTAGGTTCTTTAGTTGATATACCATCTAAATCCACATCCATACCCATTGGGTTCATGCATAAAAGCATATTTGGCATAAGTTCATATGTGGTTACCGGTATACCTTTTATCTTTATAGTGTATTGATTTGGATTTAACTGAAGGTTATCTCTTATCCTTATTGGGTGAACTATTATTCCCATATCAATTGCACACTGTCTTCTAACAGATACAATCCTTTGTAATAAATCTCCACCGCTACTTTCATCAGCTAGAGGAATTATTCCATATCCAATTTCTATCTCTATAGGTTCTACATTTAAAAGAGATGAAACATCTTCTGCATTTTCTAGACTTTCCTCAGCTGTTGGTGCAGCTTCAACTTCATACAATGCTTCTTCTTCAGCTTCTTTTTCTTCTTTTTTAAGTGTGTATCCTATAAATATAGCTCCTGCACCTAGAGTGAAAAATGATAATTTAGGTAACCCAGGCAATAATCCTAGTAATACTAAAACTATACCTGCCATAATTACCGCTTTAGGAATTGATATTAACTGTTTTCCTAATTGAGTACTAAAGTTTTCATCGCCATTAACTTTAGTTACTAATATACCTGCAGAAGTTGAAATAATTAATGCAGGAACCTGACTTACTAGTCCATCTCCTATTGTAAGCCTTGTATAAGTTTGAATAGATTCCATAAAATCCATATTAAGCATTACAACCCCAATAACTATCCCCGCAAGTATATTTATTGTAGTTATGATTATACCTGCAATTGCATCACCTTTTACAAACTTAGATGCACCATCCATAGACCCATAAAACTCAGCTTCTTGTTGTAATTCTGTTCTTCTTTTTCGAGCTGTCTTTTCATCTATAGCTCCTGCATTTAAATCTGCATCTATACTCATCTGCTTACCTGGCATTGCATCTAATGTAAATCTTGCTGATACTTCAGATACTCTACTCGAACCATTTGTTATAACAACAAATTGTATTATTACAATTATTAAAAATATGATTATACCAACTACGTAATTTCCTCCAACAACAAAACTTCCAAAAGACTCTATAACATTTCCTGCATAACCTTGCCCTAATATAAGTCTTGTAGATGATATATTAAGACCTAGCCTAAATAAAGTTGTCACTAGAAGTATCGTTGGAAATATTGATAATTCTAATATACTAGTTGAAAATATCGTCATTAGTAATATAAGCACCGACAAACCTATATTTATAGCTAGCATTATATCTAATAAAAACGGTGGTAGTGGAATTATTATCATAAGTATAATTCCTATTATCCCAAATCCAACTAATATATCAGTTCTTTTTTTAAGTCCTAATTTTTCCATTTAAAACCTCTTTTTACATTTTTTTATATCTATTTTTTATTTTATAAACTGCAACCAATACCTCTGCTACTTCTTGATACATCTTTCAGGTATCTCTTGTTCAATCTCTACTTCTTTATAAATAAGTCTTGCTAATGGCTTATTTTCTATAATAGGTATATCATGCTCTTTTGCTATTTCTCTTATTTTAAAGGCTATTAAATCTGCTCCTTTTGCTACAACTATTGGTGCAGAATCTGCTCCTTTTTCATACTTTATAGCTATAGATATATGAGTAGGATTTGTTACAATTACACTAGCTGATGGTACAGATTCCACCATTCTTCTTGATGCTATTTCTCTTTGTTTTTGCTTTATCTTTCCTTTTATTTCTGGATTACCTTCCATTTGCTTGTACTCTTCTTTTACCTCTTGTTTTGTCATTTTAAGATCTTTTTTATATACATACTTTTGGTATGCATAATCTAGAGTAGATACAACTACTAAAACTAAAAGTATGTTCTGTATTAAATCTCTAATTAACTCAACTATAGTTTTCATTAAATATGGTAGATAAATATCTCCAGTTTTCATTATTCCCATGAAGTTTTTCTCCATAAATGAATATCCTACTTTAAAAAGAACAGTTACAATTATTACACTTTTTATTAAATTTCCTAATGCTTTCTTAGAGAACATATTTTTAAATCCACTTATTGGATTTAATTTTGATAGCTTTGGCTTTAATGGATCTGTTGTCATTAAAAATCCACTTTGCATAAGGTTTCCTATTGATGAAAAAAGTATGATAATCATGCCAATGGGTATTATGATTTTCATAAACCCCATCAAAAGAATCATAAGTAAATCTTTTACCAATACTATTGAAAACTCATTTGTAAAGCCAGTATTTAAATATTGAACTATATAACTTTGTAGCTCCCCAATTATAAAATCAGACATAGCGTAAATTATCATAAGGACACCTAAAAGTGTTACCGTCGTTACAACTTCTTTACTTTTTGCTATATTACCACTTTTTTCTAGCATCTTTTATTTTTTTACCAGAAGGCTCTTCTGTTTTATCATCAGTTGAAAGGAAAAAACCTAATGGTGCCATAGATGTTACGTGCATTTTGCTAGTGGCTTTAAAAGTTCCATCTAAAATATCAGTCATATTAATCAATAAATTATGTAATTCATTTAATAGAAATGGTAATGAAACTACAAAGAACATTATTCCAACAATTATCTTTAAAGGCATTCCTATTACCATTACATTTAATTGTGGTACACTTCTTGAAATTAATCCCATTATAAAGTCGGTTATTATAAGTGCTAATATTATCGGAACTGCTATCTTGAATCCGATTATAAAACACTGAATAAATATATTTACAACATATGTGTAGTTATCTTTTAATATATAACTTCCCACCTCTATAAGTTTAAAACTTTGACTTATACCTTTTATAAGCTCATGATGACCATTTATACTAAAAAATACCATTATTCCAATCCAATAAATTATATTCTCAATTAGTGTGTTACTCTCATGACTACTTGGATCGTAAATATTTATCATCGATAATCCAAGTTGTTGATCTATTAAGCTTCCAGCGATCTTTAAACTGTTTATACATATACTTGTTATATAACCTAAAACTAATCCTGTTATAGTTTCCATTACTCCAATATTGACTAGTTCATATACATTTTTAACCTCTACATGAACATTTATTGTAGAAGTAATTATTACCGACATAAATAGTGTGAAAGTAACTTTAAATACATTTGGCGTTCCACTCGGGAAAATGATACTTATGCATGAAAAAAATGCAATCAATCTAAAAAATACAAATATCAATTTTTAAAATTATCCTTTTATATTTGCAACCATATTCATAATTTTATTTGTAAATTGAATAAGCTCATTTAACATCCAAGCTCCACCGATTGCCAATGTAAGTGCTACAACTATTAACTTTGGTATAAAAGATAATGTTTGTTCTTGGATTTGAGTGGTTGCCTGGAATATACTTATTAGTAAACCTACCAATAAAGATAATATTAAAATAGGCCCTGCTATTAACATTCCTGTATATAAAGTTTCTTTTACTATGCTGACTACTACACTTTCACTCATTTTATTACGCTCCTCAATTATTGAAAACTTAGCAATAAAGATTTTATTAATAAATTCCATCCATCTACCATAATAAATAGTAACAATTTAAATGGCAGCGAAATCATAACAGGTGGCAGCATAAACATACCCATAGACATAAGTACACTTGATACTACTAAATCTATTAACAAGAATGGTAAATAAATTAAAAATCCTATTTGGAAAGCTGTTTTTAATTCACTAATAGAAAATGCTGGTATTAATACATACAAGGGTATATTTTCTCTAGTTAAATTTTTTTCATTTAAATCTGAGTTTTCAACAAATAGTTTTATATCTTCTTGTCTAGTCTGTTTTAATAAGAATTTTCTTATAGGTTTTTCTGCTTTTTCTACAGCTTCTTCAAACTTAATTTCATGGCTCATATAGGGTTTTAATGCTTGCTCATTTATTTGTTTCACGGTAGGAGCCATAATAAACATAGTCAAACATATTGCAAGTCCAACTAACACCTGATTAGGTATTGTTTGCTGAGCACCTAGTGCAGACTTTATAAAAGAAAATGTTATTATAATTCTTACAAAACTTGTCATCATAAAGACTATTGCACCTAAAAACATTAAACCGGTTAAAACTATAAACATTTTCATTAAAGGAGTATAATCGCTTAAATATGGTGTTATATCACTTAGTGTTTGCATCTTTCTTCTCCTTTAGCTTACCTATTAAATTTATAGGGCTTTGTATATCTTTTTTAAGTTTAATTTTTTAAACTTTAATTTATCGCCTTTTAATACATTGTTCTTTTGTCTTTTATCTTCTATCTCTTTTACGTCTTCTGGAGTTAAGTCTTTTATTCTTTCTATATTATTATTTGAGACTAACAACACACATCCATCTTCTCCTGTTTTTAAAACAACTAAATATGTATCTTTATTAATCCCAACTTTTTCTAAAATTTTTGTATATTTATACATTCCAACATTTTGTAAGTTAATTCCATTCATTTTATAAGCAATAGCAATTACTCCAATCATCAGAATTATAAATGCACTTAAGTTTACTAAGTATCTCAATGTTTCATACATAATAAGTTATCTTACTCCTTCGTGTCTTGACTTTGTTGCTGTTCTTGATTTTCTTCTTTCTTAACTTTTTCTTTTTTATCTATTATCAAAATATCTACTCTTCTATTTGTCGATCTGTTTTCTGGAGTATCGTTAGCTACTAAAGGTCTAAACTCTGCATATCCTTTTACTGCAAACCTAGTTGGTGGAACCTCTTTAGTCTCAACAAAGTATCTTACAACACTTACAGCTCTAGCTGTTGAAAGTTCCCAGTTTGATACATATTCTGAGTTATGTATAGGAATATTGTCTGTGTGCCCTTCTACTAAAACATCATTATCCATGTCTTTAACTAGTTTAGTTATAGTGTCTAATGCTTTTATACTTGTTTCTTTTAAGTCTGCTCTACCAGAGTCATATAGTATATTCTCATCTAGTTGAAGTACTATACCTCTGTCCTCTTCTCTTACTTTTACCGAGTCTTGAAGATTATTATCTTGTACTGCTTTATTAACTTTTTTTGCAAGGTCCTCTTTTTCTAAATTTGGTTTATCTACTCCCACTTTTAAATCTTCTATATTTTCAAGCTTTTCTATAGATGTGCTACCACCTAAAGAACTTTGTAAAGCTTTTGATAATTTACTTAACTTTTGACTATCTACTGCCGATATTGAATATAGTAGGATAAAGAAAGTAAGAAGTAGAGTTATTGTATCAGCATATGTGTCCATCCAAGACCCAGTTTCTACATCATCGCCTTTTCCTCTTCTTCTAGCTCTACGCGACATTTACTGCTTCACCTTCTATCGTTCCTCTAGTGTAATAAGATTTCTTCTCTTTTGGAGTTAAGAAGTTTACTAATTTTTCTTCAATAACTCTAGTGCTATCCCCATTTTGAATACTCATAATTCCACAAATCATCATATCCATACGTTCACATTCTTTTTCACCTTTTATTGAATATTAAATCCAATTGGATTTAATAATGCATTTGCCATTAATGCTCCATAAAATGTAGTTATAAGAGCTGCTGCCATACCACTTGCAATTGTAGATGGACTTCCCATGTCTGAAAGCATCTGAATTAATCCTATTAATGTACCAACCATACCAAATGCAGGTGCATAAGATCCCCATATTTTAAATATTTTTGATCCTGTACTGTATTTGCTTTCTACTTCATCTATTTCTATTTCTAATATTTCTTTAATATCTTCCATATCAATTCCATCTATAGCTAACTCTAAGCCTTTTCTTAAAAAAGCATCTTCTATTTCAGATACCTCTTGCTCTACGGCTAAAGGTCCGTCTTTTCTAACTTTTCTAGCTAATTCCTTAAATTGATCTACTAGATCAACTTTATTTATATTGCCTGATCGTAATGTTTCTTTAGTTATTTTTAATCCCGTTTTTAAATCTTCCATGGAAAATGTTGTAAGTACAGCTGCAAAAGATCCTCCAACTGTAATTGCTAAGGATGGCACATTTATAAATGCGCCAATCCCTGTTTTTCCTATTGCTATACCATATGCAACAAATCCAATAGCTAAGACAAGACCTACGGGAGTTAACATATCATTTTTTTTCATATTGCCCTCCTACTATCTTTTTAAGTTTATTATTTCCTGTAAAAGTTCATCACTTGTCGTTATAACTTTACTTGCTGCTTGGAATGCTCTTGTTGTTACTATCATTTCTGTGAATTCCTCTGATAAATCAACATTTGACATTTCTATAGCCCCTTGATTTATCTGCCCATATTTTACTCCGTACATAGCATTTCCTGAGTTAGCAGTTTCTCCATAAAGGTTTCCACTTAAAGATTCTAAACCTTCTGGATTTTGGAATACTGCTATTTTTAATGTTTGAGCATTTTCAACCTTTGTTCCATCTGCTAGTAGATATGAAACTTTACCTTCTTTTGATATATTAAAAGATAATACTTTTTGCATTTCTCCATCTGGATTAGGTTGTTCTTTTGGTATTTCTATTGGTTTTCCATCTGTATTTAAAACTTTATATCCATCAGCTGTTACTAAGTTTCCATTGGCATCTAATGTAAAAGATCCATCTCTTGTGTAAGCTTCTTGATTAGGTCCTACACTTACAACAAAGAACCCATCCCCATCTATAGCTAAATCTGTTGGTCTTCCTGTTGGTTGTATATTTCCTTGTACCATATTTCTAAATATTCCACTTACCTTCGTTCCAATACCTATTTGACCTGGGTTAACCCCTCCTATTACATTAGGATCTCCAGCCGCTCCCCCAGGAACACTTGAATATATTACCGTTTGATTTAATGCATCTGAAAATCTTGTAGTTGATTTTTTAAAAGCTGTTGTTCCAACATTTGCAACATTATTACCAACAACGTCCATTTTAGTTTGATTTGCCTTCATTCCACTTATTCCTGAATACATTGACTTTAACATATCATTACTCTCCCTTTTTATTTGTATTTGACTCTGAAGAGTCTTTATTTTCACTTGCTTTTATAAGAGACCCATATTCTATGGATTTTAATTCTCCTGTTTCATCTAATCTTACTTCCATATAAACAATACCATCTTCAATCTTTACGCCTTCTACTACTCCTGTAATAGTTTTTTTGTCATCTGTTTTGTTATCGTCTTTAACTACATTATTATTTTCCTCAGTATCTTCTTCCTTTGGAGCATAAGCTTCTATTCTTTTTCCTATAAGCGCTGATGCTGTACTCATTGCTGAGTTTATGAAAATTCCTTGATTATACCCTACTAGGTATGACATCCCTTCATTTAAACTTTGCATCTGCTCTAGTGTACTAAATTGAGCAAGCTGCGTTATATATTGTGTAGGATCCTGTGGATTTAAAGGATCTTGATTGCTCATTTGTGCTACTAATAACTTTAGAAATAAATCTTTATTAGTTTCTTCTCCTGGCATAACTATTTGTGTTCCATTTTCTGTTTTATTAGTAGATTTAGTATTTGCTACAGTTTTAGTACTTGATTGTTGTGTATTTACTTTCATAAAATTATTCATATTTTAACCTCTAAGCTAATATATTAAGATTTGATTCATCTATTTTATCTTCATCTAAATCCTCTATGGAATTTAGTGCTATATCATTATTTTACTACTTCTTTTTGCTTTTTTGTTCTTCTTTTCTGCTAAACTCTTGACTTAAATTATCAGAAAAGAAATTTTGATCATTTGATTTCATTTCAACAACTATGTCTTTAGCTTTTATTCCTAAATCGGCTAGATGTTTATTTATATCATTTAAATTTTTATTTAACATATTAAAAGTCTCTTCTTTTCCTACATGTATAAATACCTTTGTGGCTTCACTGTCTTTTAAAAGCTTTATTGTCATATCCCCTAATTCTTTAGGATTTATATTTACTTTAATTTCTTCTATATTGTTACTTTTCAAGTATTTAACCATTTTTATAAAATCATCACCAAGATTACTTGCACGTATAGTTACTGCTGGTAAATTTTTATTTGCAGCTGGTTCTTGAGTAAATGTTTTGTTGTTTATTATAGATAAATCACTTGCATTTTTATCTGCTATATTTTCTAGGATATTTAAGCTTTCATCTTTGCTTTTATCTTTTTGATTCACATCTACAATATTATTTTTATTAATATTTGTTGCTACACTTAATTCTTCATATGACTTTAAAGACTTTATCTCACTGTCTACTTTTTTAATTCCATCTTTCGGATTTCCATCCTGTTTATGTATATTTTCTGTTAGTTTATTATTTGATTCACCAGTTTTTTTCGACAATTCATCTATGTTTAGGCCTTTAGGTAAAATAATTTCATCATCCATTGGTAAATCTAAACTACCAGTTTTAGTAAATTTATCTAAATCAAAATTTAAATCAATATAACTACTCATTTCATCATTACTTAATTTCATCATCTTATCGATATCTAGCGTTTTTAAGTTTAAATTTAATTCGTTATTTATGCTTAAAATGGTATCGTTTATTGACTTCAAAATTTCTTCTTTTTTTAAATCTTTATTATCCATATCTTTTAATTTACTTAAATTTGAAAAAAGATTTTGAATTAATGATGCTATTAAATTACAATCTTCATTTTTTTGATCTACATTTGTATTTTCAATGTCCATATCTAAAGAAGCTAGTAAATCTTCAAATCCACCTTTACTTGATAACTTAGTGCTTAAATTACTTTTTCCAAGTGCTAAGTTTACTAAGTCGAAGGAAAAATCCAAGTTAAAATTCATATCTCAATCATCCTTTATGATATATTCTTTTTATTTCTGATGTACGCATATAAAGCAAATTCATCATTTTCTATTTGTTCTTTTCTCGCTTCTTCTTTTCTTAACTTTATAAATTTATTTTCTTTTAATGTCTCTAAGGATTTTCTATTTATTTGTTTTTCAATAAATTTATCTTTAGCTTCTACTACTATTCTTTCTTTTTCTACTAATATTTGATTACTTTGCTCTATAGTTTGACTTATTGAGTGAAGATAGTTTAATCTTACTTTCTGACTTATAGTATCCTCTACATCTTCAAACTGAGCATATTTTTTATAACTACAATCTAATTTTTTTATGTTATCTTCTATTACTTTTTTATCATTTTGTGCCTTTGTATATTCTAATTTACTTTCTTCTTCTTCTTTTATTTTTATATCTAATAACTTTTGTAGCTTAAACTTATAGTTTGTCACTTAAACCTCTCCTCGTTATTTGAATATGTTCTTTAGTTCAACTATACTCTCTTCAAATTTAGTTTTTTCATTTACACCTTGCTTTAAAAAAGAATTAACTTTATCTATGTATTCAATTGCTAAATCTATATTTTTATTAGAGCCATGTTCGTATGCACCTATATTAATTAAATCTTCAGCCTCTTTATATGTAGCTAATATATCTCTTGCTAAAGATGCACATTCTTGATGTTGATCCTCGCAAATTTCTTTCATAAGTCTACTTACACTATTTAAAATGTCTATAGCTGGGTAATGATTTTTATGTGCAAGCTCTCTAGATAGAACAATGTGACCATCTAAAATACCTCTTACTGTATCTGCGATTGGTTCATTAAAGTCATCTCCATCAACTAAAACTGTATAAAAAGCAGTTATCGACCCTTTATCAGACATCCCACTTCTTTCCATAAGTTTTGGAAGTAGTGCAAATACTGAGGGTGTGTATCCTTTTTGTGCAGGCGGCTCTCCTATAGCTAACCCCACTTCTCTTTGAGCCATTGCAAACCTTGTTACTGAATCCATCATTAAAATAACTTTTTTACCTTGATCTCTAAAATATTCAGCTATAGCTGTTGCGGTTAATGCCCCCTTTAATCTAAGTAAAGGTGATTTATCTGATGTTGCACAAACTACTACAGATTTTTTCATACCTTCTTCACCTAAATCTCTCTCTATGAAATCTAGTACTTCTCTACCTCTTTCTCCTATAAGCGCAATAACATTTACATCAGCTCTAGCTGTCTTTGCCATCATTCCTAAAGTTGTACTTTTCCCAACACCACTTCCTGCAAATATTCCTATCCTCTGCCCCTCTCCACAAGTCAAAAAACCATCAATTGCTCTTATTCCTGTAGGCATTATATTTTTTATTCTTGGCCTTTTCATCGGATCTGGGGGTTCATTTGAAAGACTGTACCTTTCTCCTCCTAAAACTTCTTCATCATCTATTGGATTTCCAATTCCATCAAGAACTTTTCCCAATAAATCATTACTACATTTGACACTAAGTGGTATTCCTCTAGCAACAACTCTACACCCAGGCGCTACTCCTGCAAGTTCTCCTAGTGGCATTAGAATTACATTTTTATCTTTAAAACCAACAACTTCACAGTTTATAGGCTCATCCGCATAATTATAAACTGTGCAAAGCTCTCCTACAAAAGCCTTTATACCTTCTACTTCAACAGTAAGTCCTATTATCTTCGTTACCTTACCTTCTGATATAACCTCTTTCACTTCTAAAACTTTATTTTTCAATCTTTCAAAGTCTATATCTATCATAAAAGTTCCTCTTTCACTTTTTCTAAAACACAGTCAACTCCTACTATCAATCTACCTTTATTGGTTTCAATTATTGCGTTTCCTGGTTCTATAAAGTCATCTGCTAGTATAAAGGATTCTCCTTTTATTAATTGTTGGCTTTTTAACTCATTTAATTGTTCATTAATTTTTTCTATATGGATTGCATTAGTTCTTATTACAAAATTTTCTTTAATTTCATATTCTTTTATAGTAGCTTCAAGTATATTATTCATAGAGTCTATATCTTTAAATTTTTCTTTAAGAACTTTTTCTGCTATAGATATACTCAAGCTAATAATGTCTTTTTTACTATCTTTTAAAAAGTCTGTAAATTGCTCATTGGATTGTAATAAAATATTACTTGCTTTATTTATAATCTCTTCTGACTCTCGTTTTGCTTTTTCAATATTATCTTCATATGATTCCTTGTATCCATCTTCATATCCATTTCTTAATCCTATGTTATGGCCTTCTTCATATGCTCTTTTTTTTATTTCTTCACATTCATTTTGTGCTTCTTGAACAATTCTTTCACTTTCTACTTGTGCATTTGATATCATATTTTCACAAGTATCCTTTGCTTGATGCAGTTGTTCTTCTATTTCTTCTTTGACTTTTAATTCTTCATTTTCATCAACTATTTCTTCATTATTAATTTCTTTTGGTTTAGAAGTAGTTTTTAAAGGCTTAACACCTTTAAAAACTATTCCATTAGATTTTAAAATACTGTTACTTTTAAATAAACTCATCGTCTGAACCTCTAGATAATGTTATTTCGCCAGCATCTTCAAGTCGTCTAACAACATTTACAATAGCTTGTTGAGCTTCTTCCACTTGAGATATCTTTACCTTGCCAAGTAAATCAATTTCTTCTCGTAATGCTTGTGATGCTCTTTGAGATTGATTTTTAAATATTGCAGTTGAGACATCCGCTGATGCTCCTTTAAGCGCAAATGCAAGGTCTTTAACATTAACTTCTTTAAGAATTCTTTGAATAGCCATATTATCAAGTCTAACGATATCGTCAAAGATGAACATGTTAGATTTAATTTCTTCAGCCAATTCTTCATTTTTCTGCTCGATAAATTTGATAATATTTTTCTCTGTTTTTCTATCAACATTTGTTAATATATCTACTAAGCTATTAACACCACCAGCACTTTCCATCTCTAACTTTCCTAAACTATTTAATTTTTCTTCTATAGCTTTGTCTATAGATTTTATTACAGCTGGTGATATGTTTGCTGTAGTTCCTATCTTAAGTGCAATTTCAAGCTTAAGTTCATCAGGTAATTCAGATAATACTACTGCTGCTTTATCAGGTTGAATATGAGCTAATATTATGGCTATAGCCTGAGGACTTTCACCTTGTATACATGCTAGTATTTGTTCAGGCTCAGCCTTTCTAGCTGATATAAATAATTTTGTATATGCATCATATTTTATACCTTCTAATAATTTAGTAGCTCTTTGACTTCCTAATGCTCCATTAAGTAAAGATTTTGCACAGTCAATTCCACCTTCTATTACAAACTCTTTTCCTTTATTTAACTCTATAAATTCTTGTAAAACCTCTCTTCTTTCTCTTGGCTTTACCGTATTTATATTAGCTATTTCAACCCCTATTTTTTGAATTTTTCTATCTGAAAGATTTTTTATTACACTTGAAGCTATCTCCGGACCTAATGTCATTAAAAGTATAGCTGCCTTTCTAGATCCTGTGACTCTTCTAAACTTAGGAATATCGCCTAAGTCATATGCATTACCTTTTACACCTTCTGTCTGCAAATAATCTCACCCTTTACTCATTTAACCAACTATTTACTAGGTCTGTAACTTGATCTGGATTATCAGCTGCAAATTGTTTAACTTCATCTTCTAAGCTAATATTTTCCTCATCTTCTTCTTCGTTACTATTTAATCTATTTTGTTCTAACTCTTCTAGTTTTTTGTTGATTAGTTCTATTTCATCTTCTTCATCTACATAATCTAGCTCACTAGATGCTTTCTTTTTCTTTATAATCATATAAATTATTGTACCTATTATTAAAAGTAAAATAATTACACTCAGTACACCTGCTATAATTAACACCCTTCCTAACGATTTGTCCTTACTTATAGCACTCTTTATAACTCCAAATGTAGAAGTATCTTCGTCTTTTGAGCCAAATCCCATAGAAACTACTTTAACACTATCTCCTCTTTTAGGTTGCATACCAACTGCATTTGCTACCATTCCTTCAACATTTCTTAGTTCTGCACTAGTAAGTGTTCCATTTATAGCAACTGAAGCAGTTATCCTATTTATGCCACCTTTAGCTTTTATTACTTTTGTCTCAGTTTTTCCAGTTTTATACTCTACTTCTTGATGAGTATCTTCATCTGTTCCTTTTCCACTTTCGTTAATATTGCTCATATTATTGTCTACAGCTCCACCTGAGTTTTCTCTTTCACTCGACTTGCTGCTTGATTTTGATTCCTTTGTAATTACTTTATTTGGATCTATTATAAGTTCAGTTTTTTCACTTGAATCAAAGTCCAAATCTGTATTAACACTAGCTCTTATATTTCCTTCACCAAATATAGGTTCTAATAAACCTAGTATAGATCTTTCTAAGTCTTTACTTAAATCTTTTTCAGCTTTAATAGATTCATCAACTTCACTTAAGCTATTTGTATGTACATTTCCTTTTTCGTCTATTAACCCATCTGATAATAACTTCATGTTCTGATCTATTACTTCAACATTTTGTTTTGGTACGTTTTGTGTACTCGCTGAAACAAGTGACATTATAGATATTACTTGATCTTGTTTTAATGTTTGACCAGGTGTTACATCTAGATAAACTGCAGCTTTACCAGGTACTGTTTCATTAGCAAATACAGATTCTTCTCCTTGTGTTATATGAACTCTAGCACTTTCTACTTGTGGAAAAACTTTTATAGTTTTTTCAATTTCACCTTGAATCATTCTTTGTTTTTTAATTTGGAATTCTTCATCAGTCATCCCAATGATGATCCCCCATCCATTAACTCAAATCCCTTAGATCCATTAGAAATGTTACTTGACAATTCCATTCTAAGTTTATCTACGTCTCCTTTGGGTACTAAAATACTATCACCTTTTATTTTAGTTTCTACCTTTTTTGACTCTAACTCTTTGGTTACCGCCGTAGCATCATTAGAATCTAACCCTGAAAAAAGTACTGCATACTTATTTGACTTTGCATAATTAATTCCAAATATTCCTGCTAAAATCAATGTTACAACTGCAGTTGCAATTATTATTTTCTTTTTTTTAGGAAGCTCAATAAATTGGTCTTTTTTTCTATCACAAAATCTTTTGTTTTTTGCGGAAATTCCTTTATATTCATTTAAAATTCTCCTTGCTATGAAGTTATAATTGGACTCTATTTAGCTCTTGATAAGCTTCATATATCTTATTTCTAACCTCAATCATCAACTGCATTGACAATTGCGCTTCTTGAGCTGACAACATTACATCATGCATAGAGACATTTTCTCCTTTTATAAGGTCTTGAATTTTTTGATTTGATTGTACTTGCTTATCATTAACTTTATCTAATGCTTCTTTTATTACATCTCCAAAGTTATTTTCTTTTTCAACTTTTCCTGTATTACTAGCTCCCGTAAGTAAATTATTATTTGTTGCTATATTGTTTATTGCATTTATAGTACTTATTCCACTCATAAACTACTCCTTTTACCTACCTATTTCTAAAGCTTTTGAAATCATACTTTTTTGTGCATTTAATGTATCTATATTTGATTCGTAAGATCTAGATGCTGTCATTAAATCAGTCATTTCAACTAAAATATCTACATTTGGATACTCCACATAACCTTGATCATCTGCATCTGGGTTATTTGGTTCGTATAATTTTCGAAGTGGAGACTTATCCTCCTCTATAGCTACTGATTTCACACCTAGCATACCTAACTTTTTATCATAATTTTCTTCAAATACAGGCACTTTTCGTCTATAAGCTCCGCCCTCTGATGTCCTAGTTGTTTTCATATTAGCTATATTTGATGATACAACATCCATTCTTAATCGCTCTGCCGAAAGTGCACTTGCACTTATTCTCATTCCTGAAAAAATGCTCATTTACTTACCTCCCTGTTATTACACTTCTACTCATCCCTAGTTTTATATTTGTCAAAGTTATAAGTGCGTTATATTCAAGAGTTGTAGCTGCCTGGTTAACTTTTTCATTTTCTAAATCAATATTATTCCCATCTTCTCTTACTTTTGATGAATTATCCGTTTTTATCTCAGGTTTAGTATTTTTATCCATAGAATCTTTTAGTGTATTTTCAAACTCTACATATTTTCTCTTGTAATTTGGAGTATTAATATTTGCAATGTTATTAGCAATAACTCTACTTCTTAATTCTGTTGCATCTAATCCTGATTTTATTAAATTGTAAACTTCCATTTTCCCCTCCAATGCTTAAAATGTTTTTTAGAATTAAAAAAAACTACTCTGAAAGAGTAGTTCATCACTTTTATAGAATATTATTACTAATTTTTTATTTGAAAATTAAAACAAAACGAGAAAAGAAAATTAGACATAATCATACCTTTATTGTTAATTTTTACATAAATAGCCTTTATAACATAAAGTATATACAAATTTATGTATTTTAAAAATATACACACTTCACCAATATGTATTAATATGATTTTATAGATTTTCTTAAAATTTTTTAGTATCTCTTTGCTTAATTTTACAATTTTAATATTAGCAATGATAACAAAAAGTTTTATTAACTCTTCGGTAACTGGCGAGCATAGCTTTTCAAAGCCTTAGCCCCTATAGTTTTGCGTAGCTAGATTTCCCTAGTTTTGCCCTTAAATATCATTTTTCGACTTACACTTACATTTTATACCAAAATGTTACTTATTTCAAGCTTTTACTTTTATTTTGGATAATTCTAAAATTTGATTTTTTTATAACATAATAATTCATCATTCTACATTAATTTGCAAAAGCTTCTCATTTAGTTTAATAATCGGCATTTTAATTTAAACCTTTATACTTTTTTTTGAAATTTATAAATCTTTTTTATATTTTTTATTTTCTTAATTTTAATAATTTTGATTGAATTTTTCTTGTTTACTTTTTTAAAATTAAAAAAACTAATTTTTTAAACTCAGTAAATTAATTATAAATAAATTCAAAGAGATATGAACTTTTGAGTTCATATCTCTTTGACGTGGTTGTTATCATTCACTAAATTCCACGTAATATTAAAACTGATAATCACTGTTTATAAATATTTTTAATGTTTATTTAGCAACTTTTCAATATTTGTATAATTTTATCTATATCTTTTTTATCTAAGCTTTCGTACAAAGGTAAACACAAAATCCTTTCAGATATACTCTCAGATTTAATAAACTCTTCTTTGCACTTTATATAATCTAATTTATTCAAAGAAGGATAAAAATATCTTCTAGGAAATATGTCATTATAATTCATCTTGTTTACACACTTTTTTAAAGTTTGTTCATCCCTAAATACAACAGGTAAATAAGAGTAATTTTCACTTGATAATAAATTCTGATTTTGAAATTCTAAATAATTTATATTTTTTAATTCTTTCATATAATACTCATATATTTCTCTTCTTTTTTACAATATTTTTTATTTCTGGCAACATACAAAGTCCCATAGCAGCTTGAAATTCGTTCATTTTATAATTGACTCCAAGACCTTCTATTTTTCCTCTGCCATCAAATCCAAAATTTATAAGTTGTTTTGCTTTTTGTACAAATCATCATCATTTATAACTATAGCCCCTCCTTCTATCGTATGGAACAGCTTAGTGCTATGAAAACTTATAGTCGAAATGTCACCGTAATTTAATATATTTTTATTTTTATATTCCACTCCAAAACAATGAGATGCATCATATATAACTTTCAATTTATTTTGCTATATGTTCTATCTCATCAATATTACACGCATTCCCAAATACATGTACAGGTACTATTGCAGAGGTTTTTTTATTGATTTTCTCTTCTATTTTCGATGTATCTATATTAAAACTATTTTCATCTATGTCTACAAACACAGGCCTCAAATTATCCCACACCATAGAACTAGTTGTTGCCACAAATGAAAATGGAGTAGTTATTATTTCACCTTTTAATCCAAGTAACTTGTATGCAAGATTTAATGCCATAGTTCCATTTGCTACAAGTACAATATTTTTCACTCCCAGGTATTCCTTTAATCTAACTTCCAATTCCCTTACCATTTTACCATTATTAGTAAGCCAACCTGATTGGTAAATTTCATCTATATACTGCTTATATTTTTCAATATCCGGTAAATATGTTTTTGTTACTGTTATCATAAACTACCTCTCAGTATTTTCTAATATAAAAATAGGTCGTTTATAAAATTCACTATTTTTATATATAGAATATTGGTCCAAATATTTATCTATAGTTTTTTATAAACTTCATTTTCTACATCATATTCTTTATTTTTTATAGATATGTACTTTTTATTTTTATTTTCAGCATATGCAATGTCTACTATATTCCACCCACTATTTTCAAACAATCTTATTTGATATTTTAACATTTCATACACTTCTTCAGGACTTACTATAGGAGTTAATTTATTACCTCCATGGTTATACCCCATTTGAAAAACTAAATACTTACATTTGTTTTTTAATAATTTCAAAAGTTTTCTGTATATACCATAAAGTTTTCTGTAGTTATATTTAAATCCTTATCGAAATCAACACCTGCATGATGTATAACATTAAAAAATATATAAATATCTCTATAATCTATATCTTTTATTTTTGATAAATCTACACCTTCTTCTATAACTTCTATGTTCTCCATATTAAAGTTTTCTTTTATTACTTTCATTAAATCACAGTGATTCCTATTTATCTCATATGCCAAAACTTTCTTATTTTTATATTCATTAGCTAGTGACAATGAAAAATATCCCGTATTTGCACCTATATCTCCTAGTGTTTTAAATTCAACTTCTGATATGAATTTTTTTACATACTCTAATCTCGTTCTATCACCTCTCCACTCTTCATTTATCTCTACTTTATAATCTATATGTTTAGATACAAAATCTGGTAAGTTTTGATAAATACTATGCTTTGATCCATCTTCATATAGTTTTTCTAATTCTCTAATATCCATCTTTAACCTTCCTTCAACTTCATAATTGTAAATATTTATAGTGTCATATCTTTTGTATATATCGTACTTCATATAAGAGTTCATAGTTTGTGTATCATTTAAATCGATTTTGCAATGATATACTAGACTTCTATTTTCTCTTTCAATCTGTTTTACCCCTCCATACCAAAAATACTTAACTTCATAATCTATTGGTTGTTTTTTTAAATCAATATTAAAACCTACATCAATTAAAAAATTTTCAAATATAGGAATATTAGCATCTACAAATAATTGCGACGGTCCCCATAATCTAGGGTTAGCTTCAATCATATAGTACTCATTCTTATATTTTTTAATTTCAACCATTATTAAGCCTTTATATTCAACATCTTTAAATAAATCTATAAAATCTCCATTAATTTTTTCTTTATGAATTCCAGATACTTCTGCCGCTATTATTGACTTTCCTAAGTCTTGTTGAAGTATGTTTTTTTGTGAAAACATATATACTCTCCATCTTTTTTAAATAATATAGTAAATAATATGACTGTCCATCCACATATTCTTGTATATAAAATTCATCTTCACTAAGTATCTTTAAATTTTCTTCCAGTTCTTCACGAGTTTTTATTATTATAGGCGAAAAAATATTACCACGTTGACTTATATAATTCTTAGGTTTTATAACTACAGGAAATTTATCAACTTTATTAACATCAATATTTTGGGGAGTTTTTATATTATAGTTGCTGCAAATTTTTCCAAATGAATATTTATCAGATATTTTTATATATAAATCTTCATCTACAATCGGAAGATGCATACCTAGCTCATATAAATAAATCCTATTTCCCAAAAAAAACCTATTCAAATACTCAGAACTTGGAAGAATTATAAATTTTTTTATCTCTTTGTTCTGCTTCAATATTTTACTTATTTTTTCCATTAAATTTAAGTTTAAATTACTATTTTCTCTTTTATATACAACGTATTTTTTGTAAATTGTATTTTCTATCATGTCATTTTTAGAACTAACAATAAACATTGGAATTTTGTATTTTTCACAAACTCTACAAAACGAAATTATAGCTCTTTGATTATATCCAGAGAATATTAAAATCCCTGTTCTGTATTTACTCATAAATTACCTCTTTTTGTTCACTTAACAATTTCTTATATACAATAAAATAATTCAATTTTAAAAATTCTATTATTTCTTCCTTATGCTTTTTATTTCTACACATACTTAGTCTCCATGATATGTATGCAGCTATTGAATTAAACAACCATAAATTTAAATCAATGTTTTTATCTTTTATATATTCATTTGCAGTATTTTTTAATTTTTCTAATTCTTCTATAGTATAAAAATCATATTCATTTGGCATATTATAAGAAATACTTTGTTGGTGTATTCTGTAAACTGCAACTTCCTCTTTTATAAAGCCAATATCTCCTCTTAACATCATTTTAAGATGTATAAATAAATCTTTTGATTTTGTATTTTCAGTTAAAATTCCCATTTCAACAGCATATTTTCTTCTAAATACAGTTGTAAGAATTCCCGTAATGTGTGGTGCTGTACTACCATAATTTATGAAGTATTCATATCCGTTGTTTATTGTATCTAGGGTAACATTAGTTTTATTTATTATTTTACCTTCATACATTAGCTTTACATTAGCAAAAACCATAGATAAATTTTCATTTTCCTCTAAAAGTTTAACTGCTTTTGATATATAGTCTTTTGATATCATAAAGTCATCATGATTAAATATCATTACATACTTACCGTCAACATAGTTATAAAAACTATTAAGTGAGTTTACACCCGCCCCTAAATTTTTTTCATGTCTTATATACCTAACTCTACTTTCATTTTTATATAATTGCATCATTTCATCTGTTCCATCACTTGAGCAGTCATCAGAAATAATGATTTCTAAATTTTCATAGTCTTGGTTAAGAAAGCTTTCTATAGCTTCTTTTAAATATAGTTTTTGATTGTAACTTGTTATAACTATTGATACTTTTGCTTTATTAGTTTTTGGCTCATAATATTCATAACCTTGAATGCAGTCTATCTTAGACTTGATTACTTCAAACTGTTCTTTATCAAAACATATATTTATAGCTTTTTTATAAAATGTCAAAGCATTTTCATAATCATTTTTATTTTCATAAATCCACCCTATGTTATAAAACACTTCTGCATTTAACAATTGCTTATTTAAACAACCTTCCATTACCTCTTCTGCACTTTGTATGTCTTTTAATTCTTTTAAAATTTCAAACTTATTCAAATTATATTCAATATCAGCTTCAAAATTATCATTATATATATTCAACAAGTTTTCAGCATTATTTAAATCTTTATGTTTTAAATATTCCTTTACATCTTTATTAATTTGAATCCTTTTTTTTACTTTATTTTCAAGTTCTCTAGAGTAAAAATAGTCATTTTTAAACTTTTCTAATAAATCAGAACTTAAAATACAACTAAAATCTTCTTTGTTTAATTTTCCAAGTAATTTAAGTGCATTACTATAATCTTGTTTCTCACACATACAAACTATTAAATCTAATTTTAATAAAATTTGTATTATATTCCTTAAAAAGAAAGGTTGTCTTTTTATAAATACTTTATCTAATTAATTTTAAAAGTTTTTATTTTTGTTTAGTATATTTTTAAATATTTCATATGATAAATCAAATTCATAATTTTGTATCGTTCTAAAAAATCTATAACATATAGATATAAATACTATTACATCATCTTTTGTTTCTCCCTTGAAATTTTTTATATATTCACTCATATTATGATTAGTTAGATTTTTTCCAATTTTAAATTCTATAAATTCATATAAATCTATATCATTTTTAATTTGATATATTAGCATCAAATCTTTATAATTTTCATTTAATTTATCAATTTCATTCTTACACATACTTAATAATTCAAAATCTGTTGAATCTCTTATTATTTTTTTATAAAAGCTTCAGACTCTTCTATATCCATTAAACATTCTTTTACATATGCAATATTAAAAATCGTATCAAAATTTGAAACATCAAGCATATACGCTTGTTTTAGTAAACGTTGTGCTTCTTTAAAATCTTGTACTGATATTTTGATAATAGCTTTTATGTTTAAAATTTGTATGTCATTTTCAAACATAGCTTCATTTTCTATTAATAATTTTTCTGCTTCTTTTATATTTCCTTGATTTATACTTAATTCAATCATAGATTTAAATTGTTTTTTTAAATTTTTCATATCAAGACTTTCATTAAAGTCTTTTTCAAAATTTAAAATTAAAAATTCTAATCCTTTTTTATAATTAGTATTAGATATTAATAAATGCTTCATTATTTTTAAATATTTAATTTTATCAAGTTCTTTAATTCTTTGGGTTCTAACTATATTTATTATTAGATTTTGATCTTTATCATTTATAAATTCTACTAATTCATCTTCATTTAATTTATCATTATAAATTAATCTCAAATAGTCATAACCATACATTATATACATTAAAAATAAGTTTATATATTTTTCGTCTTCCAAATTTCCATATATCAACATTTGCTTCAATGCAGGAACATAAAATTTAAGCTTATTTATATCCAATGTCGTTTCTTGATTTATTAAGTATTCATATAAATCTAAAATAAAATCTCTTCTATTATTAATTAAATATTCAAAATACATTTCAATTTTATTAAAATCAATTTCTTCCAACAATAAATTCAAATCATATTCTTTAAATCCAAAGTAAATTATATCCCCATAATAATTTTCTTTTTCTTCACTTAAAATCATTATTAATTCATTTAAATTTAATTTTTCTCCTAGTCTTATCTTATTAAGTAAACCATAATTATCTTCTATATTTGAAAAAACTTTAAACAAATTTTTTTATCTGATTTAGGTATATTTAACAACATAGCTTCTATACTACTTTTAAATATATTTTTCAGTAATAGTTAATTCTTTTTCATATACATATTAACTATTTCATATTCTTTTTTAATTTCACCAAACTCATAAACAATATATTATATATTTTACTTACTTGATTAGAGTTTATTTTTTTGATTCTATCTCAACTTTTTCATACATTCCTAAATTGTAATATATATTAATCATGTCTAGTTTAGCGTTTTCTCTAAAGCTTATCGTATCGCATACGCTATATAAGTCATTAGCTTGAGTTGATATTTCATAATTGTCTAATAAATACAAATATCTATTGTAATTATCTAAGCTTTCCTTATATTTTTTAAGGTTATTTTGACTTATTGCAATATAGCAATAAATATCAATATTCTTATTATCATTTTTTATATAGTCTTTACATAGCTTTTCACATTTTTCGTATTCATTTAACTCAATATATAATTTTGCTAGCCCTGAAATTACATATGAGTATGTAATTCTAGACTTATTGTATATTTTATGGCACTTTTCCATATAAATAAGAGCCTCTTCTTTTTCTCCAAAAGCTGAATAGTTCATAGCTAACTGATAGCATACGTAAGGGTTATTAGGATTGGCTTTTAATTCAGATAGTAAAATCTTCTCATTTCTATTAAGTTTTTTTTGTTTAACCTCTTCATTTTTATACATATATCCATAGTGATTAAAGTTAGCTATATCGTTAAATGTAGGTTCTTTGTATATTGGTTGTTCATGTATAGCACCTTCATATCTAAAATCTCTATCTTTTTTAAATAATCTAACAATAGACGCTTTGTTAAAAAGCGTTCTATCTTCTGACATTATGTTTGTTAATTCTATAGATGCACTACTATATTTTTTATGTAGCCCATTTTTAAAGAAATTAATTAAATTCTCATAGTTAACCAATTCTTCATCTGCATCTACTATAAGTATCCATTCTCCTTTTGCATACCCTACTGATATATTTCTCATTTGAGCAAAATTATCATTCCACTTTTCAAAATAAACTTTTTTTGTATATTTTTGAGCAATTTCAATACTTCTATCTGTGGATCCTGTATCCAAAATTATAAGTTCACTCTTTATATTGTTCATTAAAGGATTTAATGATTTTAAAGTGTTATCTAAATATTTTTCCTCATTTTTTATCATCATAACTATACTTAGCAGCATAATATTATATCCTTTCAATTTTAATTAAATTTAAAAATAAAGAGTAAAGCATATGCTTTACCCTTTAGTTTAAAACTTAATTATTATTATCTTAATAATTGAGTTACAGATTCTGGTTGTTGCTTAGCTTGTGCAACCATAGCTTGAGATGCTTGGTTTAATATGTTTAACTTAGATAAGTTAACCATTTCTTTAGCAACATCTACGTCTCTTATTCTAGACTCTGCAGCTGATAAGTTTTCAGAAGATGTAGTTAAGTTAGAAGAAGTGTATTCTAATCTATTTTGGATTGCTCCTAATTTAGATCTTCCGTCGTTTATAGATTCTAAAGCAGTATCTAAAGCAGTTACTAATGCAGTAGCTTCAGCTTCACTTCCAGCTTTAACAGCTGTACTTAATGTACCTTGTATAGTTTTTAAGTTTATATTAGATATAACTCTTGTTTCTTGATTTGCACCAGCTTGTATAGTCATAGTAGCATTAGTTCCATCTAATATAGTTTTTCCGTTGAACTTAGTTTCAGAAGCTATTTTACCCATTTCTTCATTTAACTGACTTAACTCTGTGCTTATCTTAGTTCTATCTTCAGCTGTTAAAGTAGAGTTTCCAGCTTGAACTCCTAATTGTCTCATTCTTTGAGCTATGTTTCCAGCTTCTTCTAAAGCACCTTCTTGAGTTTGTACCATAGATATACCATCTTGTACGTTTCTATCTGCTTGTTCCATACCTTTTATTTGAGCTCTCATTTTCTCAGATATAGCAAGACCTGCAGCGTCATCTCCAGCTTTAGTTATTCTTAATCCAGTAGATAATTTCTCCATAGATTTTCCAGATAAAGCAGTGTTTTTGCTCATTTGGTTAGTTGCTATCATAGCATTCATATTAGTGTTTATTCTCATGATTTTACTCTCCTTAGTTTTTTACGACATCCTTGTCTTTTTATTTTATATGCAATTACTTGGCCAAGTATCGCTTACAATATTATATATCGGAACCATTTAGAAAAACTTTACACTTTTTTATTAAAAATATTTAAATTTTCTTTACCTATGTTAATATAGGACATACTAGCTTTTTTTGATCTATTGTGTTCTTTTATTTCTTCTTTTGTACTTTCTATCTGTTCTTTTACTAAAGACTTTATAGTCTCATCTATATTAAGTATATTTTCTTTTAAAAGTATATCTTTAAATTGTTTTGAATTAGTTACATCATCTAGTATATTTTGTCTTATGTCTAAAAGTTCATTTATCTCTTCTATATCTTTATTCTTTAATTTATTTATTATATCTAATGATATATCTTTATATTTATTAGCAAGTTCAATCATAATTTAACCTCTTTAAGTTTACATTTGTGCAAAATAATTCATCTGTGAATTAAGTTTATTCATACTTGCTTCCAATTGACCAAATTGTTTGTATAATTTATTTTCTCTATCATCCATTTTTCTTTGAAGAAGCTTTATAGCATCTTCTTGTCTTTTTATTTGCTCTGAATAAAAATTATTCACAACTGATGAAGTTTTTTCAAGCCCGGCCTTTTTAGCAAAAACAGATGATGAAGTTCCTACATAATCATACATAGTATCTTTCATTTTTTCTAAAACACTATCATTTCCACCTGCAAATGCATCATATACTTTTTGACTGTTGTTTTGAAGTGCTTTTTTAAATTTGTCTTCATCTAAAGATAATTGACCCTTTTTTGTGTAATCTTCACTTGAAGTTAATCCACAATCCATTAAAAACTTCATATCGTCTCCAAATATTGCATTTTGCATTTTATCCATGAAGCTTCTCATCTCAGAATCATTTCTTAATAATCCTTCTTTAGCTTTCTTTTCCCATCTTTCAATTTCCTCTTCACTCATATCTTTCTTTTGAGCTTCTGTTAATGGAGGATACTCTTTATTTGCTTTTTCTGTAACAAGCGAATATATTTTATCCATTATCTTATTATAGTCTTCTACAAATTTTTTCATATTATCAACTACAGGTTGTACATCTTCTTTTGAAGTTATGTCACAAGTACCCGTAGTGTGAACATTATATGTTATTCCATCTATACTAAATGAATTAGACTCTTCATTTAATGTTTTTGTAAATGATCCATCTTTTGCTTTTACTTCTATTTGTGAATTTGATCCTTTTTCACTTCTTGAAATTCCTAAAAAGTCTAAAGTTCCACTTTCATTTCCAGAAGCATCTACTATTTGTAGCTTAGAATTCTCTCCTGTTTTAGTACTTTGAATAGTAAATTCACCTGTCATTTCACTATAAGATGCTTTAACATTTCCATCTGTACTATCATTTATCTTCTTTATTAAAGTGTCTACAGTATCAGCAGGCTCTTTTACTACTTTATTCCCATCTTTATCTAATACAAAATTCCCATCACTATCTTTTTCATATAAAGGTTCTGTTCTTATTGTTATCTCTTTAGATATATCTGTGTCTTTATCTCCGAATTTTATTGAAAACTTTTGCTCTCCACTTAAACCTAAAGATTCTAATGAGCTATCTTTTTTTATATCCACATTATTTATAGCTTTACTTGAACTCATTTTAGCTGATTGAGCTAGCTTTACAACATTAAAGCTATAATCAACTCTATTAGCTCCTGCACTTCCTGACGCTGTAATTACATTTTCATTTGAACTTCCTATAGTTAATGTATTCCATGCGCTACTACTCATTATAGAATTTGGAGAAGTTACTGAAAAATACTTATCTTGTAACGATTTAATATCTTTCATCACTTCCCTATATATTTCTTGTTGCCATTTTACTGTCTGTTGTTTTTGCTTTGCTTTATCAATTTTTTGTTGTTCTCCTGAAAGCATGTCTTTTATCATAGCATCAGTGTCCATACCAGTTGCAAGACCTGGAATCCTTACGCTACTTGCACTTCCAACACTTGTCATAAAATTACCCCCTATTTACCAGTTTTAATTCTCATATCAACTTCATGCCACATATCCCTTACTTCCTCTATCAAAGGAAGTACTTCATCTATTATTTTTATATCTTTTTTCATATTTGCTTTAGCTAATTCATTTTTTATATATTCATATAAATGATATAAATCATCCATAGCTTTAGAACTTCTATCCATAGTTATCATAAGTTCTAAGAATATATCTTGAACTCTCACTAATTCTTTATGAGCTCTTTCTATATTTCTATCAAGTATAGCTAACCTGGCTATTTTTGTATATTTAACCGCTCCATCTAATAGCATTAAAAGTAGTTGCTCTTTAGATGCTGTATTTACGGAATTTTGTTTGTACGCATTATATGGATTTGCCGTATACATGTATTACCTCACCTACTTAAAATAATTTAAAATATCATCTAATTTAGCTATAGCACTTGAATTTTCTTCTTTTACTTTTTCATATATTTCTTTTCTAAGTATTATCTTATCCTTTGGTGCATCTATAGCTAATTTAACACTTCCGTCCTCAACCTTAACTATCTTTATTTCTATGTCATCTCCAATTAATAATGACTCATCTTTTTTCCTAGAAATTACTAACATCTTTACCACATCCTATTAAAGGTTCTTTTATATCATATTTATCATCTTGTAATATTAACTGTACACCTAATTTATTTTTTACACTCATTACTAGAGGTGCCTTTAGATTTACTGTGCTATTTTCTAGTTTTTTTCCAAGTGTTACTAGATTTAATAGGAGTACATCTTCTGGCTTATCTATTTTTAATAAATTTATGGTGTCAGCATCTAATTTAATTTCATAATCTTTTTTTATATCAAATGGAGATACAGCTATAAACCCTACACTTTTATCATCCATAGAATTTACAACTTTAAACTTTGGATTTTCTTCAATCTCACTTATTTCAAAATTTTTATGATTTTCAAACCCTGGAAGTCCTTTTTCAAATACTATTTTCATAATTTCACCTCTATCTTAAATAATCTAATATACTAGGTTGTATAAGTTTTGCTCCAACTTGAATCGATGCATTGTACACCATCTCTGCAGATTTTAATTCTATAAATTTATCTACATAATTTACATCTTGCTCTAATGATAATACACCTTTCATATTTAATATATTTTCATCGTTAAGATCTTTTATCTTTTCTGCTGTATTTACTTTCACCCCAAATTTAGTTCTAGTATCAACAGTATGATTAAAAAAGTCATCTATATTTTTCTTTACATCTCCCAATAGCTCTTTTTTATTGTCTTCTACATCTACGCCATTAGCTATATCATTCATAAGTTTTGATAAATCATTTATTGAATCTAAATAGTTCTTTCCATCTTTATTGAATATTTCACTTGCAGAAACATTATAATCCAAGTTTATCCCATCAGAAATTTCAGCTTTTAAGTCTTCCTCATTTATGTTTGGATTTAATTTTAATGTAACAACTCCATCTTTTTCTTCTATTTGCACAGGAGGTTCATTTACAGAAGTTCCTCCAAACATGTATCTTCCACCGTGAGTAGTGTTTAAAGTTTCTCCTAAAGCTTTTATCTTCTCATTCATTTCAGCTTGTATAGCCTTCATTTCTTCATCTGAGTAAGTTCCGTTTCCAACCTTTAATATACTGTTTTTTATATCTCCAAGTAGAGTTCCAAACTCTTCTAAGTTAGCATCAGTGTTATTCATCCAACCTACAACTTCTTCTACATTTTGGTTATGCTTTTCTGCATACTTAATTTCATTATTCAAATTCATTATTTTTATAGCTTTGTGTGGATCATCTGATACTCTATTTATTTGTTTTTGTGAATCTAATTGTTTATTTAAATTGTCCATTCTTTGTAATCCTTGTTGAACGTCATACATATGATTTCTAATCATTGATGAATTTGTTATTCTCATAATTACCCTCCTTAAATTATCTTACTAGACCATTTATTACAACATCTAGTAATGAGTCTATAGTCGAAACTACCTTTGCACTAGCATTATACGCATGCTGAAATTGTATCAAGTTTATCATTTCTTCATCCAATGATACTCCCGATACATTTAATCTTGAATTATCTATTTCTTTTAAAACCTTGCTTTGGTTTTTTTCATTCCTTCTAACTTCTTGAGTTTCATTTCCTAATCTCTGTATTATACTATTGTAGAAGTTATCTATAGTTATATCTTCTCCCCCGATACTTACCTTTTCATCTTTTAATTTATACATTTTTTGTGCAGTTTCTGCAGTTATGTTTAAGTCTGTAGTTTTATCTAAAATATCATCTTTTACTTTTAATATAGAATCTGTTCCCGTTTCGAATAAATCTATGCCTAAAGCATCATTTACACTTTTTTTAATTCCTTCAGCTAATTCTTCTAAATCCTTTTTGTACCCATCTATTTTATCAAGCATTTCAAAAGACCCTTGAATTTCTCCAGATATACTTGGTATCTTTTTCAAATCATCTTCAGTTATATTTTCTCCGCTTGCTATTTTATCCTTTAATAGGTTTTGAACATTTTCATCATTTATGTTCATTTTAAAACTTAAATCATCTAAAATTCTATCTCTTTCATCAAGTAAATCATTAGGAGATTTTCCGCTACCCTCAACTAGTTTAATTTGCTTATCAAGTTCTTTTAATTCTTTTAATTTTCCATTTATATCATCTATATTTTCATTTAATTTCTTTTTAGCATTTTCACTTAACTCATTTAATTTTTTATATACATTACTTATATTTTTAGCTAAGTAATCACTGTTTTGTATAACTATATCCTTAGATCCAACATCATTAGGATTTTTTGAAAGTTCTTGCCAACTCATAAAGAAATTATTTATAGATGAAGAAATCCCCGTTTCAGATGGTTCATTAAATATTGTTTCCATAGTACTATAGTGATCATATTTAACACCTATTTGCCCATATGTATGACTTTCATTTCTAAATTGGAAATCATAAAATGAATTCCTAACTCTAACGATATCAGTTATTTCAACTCCTGTTCCCAATTGTCCAGCACCTAACTGACTATTATAACCAGGATAACTGTATGCACTTCTTGCTTTTTGTTCTACTTGTTGTCTTGAATATCCTGGAGTATTTAAGTTATTGATATTATGAGAAGTCGTTTGTATAGATGCTTGACTTACACCCATACCAGTTCTTGCTGATTGTAAACTACCTAATAATCCTGACATATATTCCCTCCACTTATATAGTTTTTATTTTCCTACTTGTCCACAATAATTATATGTACCTGTTCCTTGACTTGGCTTTATTACATTTAACATTTTTTTAGTGAAAAATAGTTTTTGTTTCAAAATAACATGATTTGATTCTTTTTGAACTTCTATCATTTTTATAGTACTCTTTATTTCCTCATAAGCTTCTTTAATATTCTTATCATCATTTTCTTCTATTAAATTCCCCATACTAAAATCAGATCCAACTATGTTTCTTCTTTGAATTTCTAACTTTGCTATATCTCTAGATACATTTTCTAGTTTTCTTGCAACTTTATCTAATAATGTTGGATCTTTCCCAAGTATTAAATCATACTGTTCATCCAGCAAATTTAATAACTCTTTAAACATTTTTCTTTGTTCGTATATTATAACTTTTAACTCTGGACTCATTTTTTCTCCTCCTACAATTTTTCTACTATTTTTTAGCTAAAATTCTAGAGTCAACTTTATAAGTTCCATTTTCAATTTGCTGTTTAAGTCGATTTATTTTTTCCATATCCATAGGTTCTTCTTTTGAACTAACTTTACTTAAATACTTCCCTAGTTCTGATATTTGCACACTATCAGTATTATTTTGGCTTTTATTTTCATTATTGTTTTTTAATTTATCCATCTTATATATGCTATTGAATGCTATATGTTTATCATTAGTAACTTTCAAAACGCTACCTCCTCAAGAATTTAATATTCTTCTTGCATTGATTTTATCTTTGATAATCTCACCGCTATTTTATCGTTTATTATCATACTTTCTCCGCTTGCTATAGTTACCCCATTTATACTTATATCTAATGGTTCTTCTAAATACTTATCTAACTCTAAGATATCTCCTTCTTTAAGATTTACTATACTAGAAATTTTTTCTCGAGTACTGCCTACTAAAACTTCTAATTCCATCTCTGCATGTGATATAGCTTCTATAGCGTTTATAGACGCGGTCTCACCCTTTTGCAATTGTTCAAACTGAGGTTCATATATCTCTTTTGTTTCGTTTTTGATTTCCATAAGTGTCTCTCCTTATTTTACAAATATAGGTCAATTAAAAGCCCATTAATGTCATCTATTTCTGAAATAATATCTATATTATCTTTTTCATTTTCTAAAACAGACTTAGTTAAATTTTCTAATTTTTCATCAACTACTCTTACTGTTTTAAAATAGTTATTGCTCCAAAAGAATCTTTTTTATCTGTTTCATAGGTATAATCAACTACAGACTTTAAATATTTTTGTATGGCTTGCTTATATCTAATGACATGTGAATATCCTCTTGTATTTGCTAAATCTTTTCCTATGTCTTTAATTTGATTTAAATATCTATCTACTTCTTCTTTGCTTTTAGATATACTAACCTTATTAAAACTATCACTAAAACTTAGTGCCTGTTTTGGCTTCTTTATATCTATTGAACTATTTTCATTAGAAATTTTAAATTCTCTTATTTTCATATTTACCTCTAATTAATAAAATTCCCCTACAGTTAATTCTTCTTTTGTTGTAAGTTTTTCTTCTTTTATTGCCTCAATTAACTTATTTAAATCCATAGGTTTATAAAAGTAATATCCTTGTACTAAATCGCATTCCATGGTCTTTAATCTTAAATATTCCTTTTCTGTTTCTACCCCTTCAGCTACAACAGTTGTTTGAGTTGTGTGGATCATGTTTATTAAACTTTCAACAAACATAGGATTTCTATTTGAATATTCAACTAAGGATTTATCTATCTTTATTTCATCTACATTATAATTTTTTATATAGTTAATTGAGTTGAATCCTTTTCCAAAATCATCTATTGATATTTTTATTCCAGTTTTTTAATTATTATTTATTATATCATTTATCTTTATTATATCTTCTATATTTTCACTCTCAGTTATTTCTAATTTTAAAAACTTAGAATCAAATTTGGTCTTATCTAAAATTTCAATTATATCGTTTATAAAGTCTTTTTCTTCTAATTGCAACGGAGATATATTTACTGATAAATCTATATTTGTATTTAATACTTTGTTTAGATAATTTATATCTATGCAAGCTTTCTCAAGTATCCACTTGCCTAAAATATTTATGTATCCACAATCTTCTGCAAAGGATATTATTTTTTCAGGGTGTATATATCCATGCGTTTTGCTAAACCATCTTATTAAAACTTCTACACCTACTATTTTTTCTGTATATAAGTCTATTTTAGGTTGGTAATGCAACTTAATTTCATTGCTATTTATTGCACTCTCTATAGATTGTATACTTATATGCTCTTCGTACGTATCGTTATATATCCCAACCCTATTCCCCTTGCTTATTAAATTTTTCATACATATATCTAATTTGCTAATAGAATCAAATATATCTAAGTCATCATTTTGTATATAACTGCAGCTATATTAAAATTAATATAAACCTTATATATCTCTTTTATCTCTTTTGTTAATATAGATTTAATTTCTTCCATGAATTCATAAATTCTATCGTTATTTGTGTTTGTTTTATGAATTATAAAATCAAAGCTTGATAGCCTAGCTATAACTGCATTCTCACAATTGCAGTTTTCTTCTAAACAAATAGCTATAAATCTCATCAATGTATCTCCAATTTCCATTCCATAATTCACATTCACAAAATTTATTCCATCTACGTTAATTTTTATAATAGTTCCATTTGGTTTATTTGATATATACTCAAAAAAGTAATCCTTATTGTATATACCGGTTAACGTGTCTTTTTTATTCATATGTGCTCTTACATTATTTTTAATTTCTATCAATTGCTTGTAGTTCATATTTACCCCCTTGCGTAAAAATCGCTAGATGTATATTTAAGTATCTACAAGGTAATATTTAGTTTATCCCTTATAATATTTCATAACTTTAGGCACATAATTTTGTGTTTCCTTTGGCATTAAATATATATCTTCCGGAGAATTGACCCCCCTTTTTCTCATTCTTGTGGGCCCTCCATTATACGCCATTAAAGCCATTTTTGTATCGCCATTATACTTATCTAAATATTCTTTTATATGTCTTGTTCCACCATCTATATTTTCATATATATCAAATGGATTTTTAACACCTAAGTCCCTACAATTTTCAGGCATAAGCTGCATTAAACCTTTAGCGCCTGCTTTCGATGTACATTTTGGATTGAAATCTGACTCTACTTTTATTATTGCTCTTATCAAATTTTCATCAACCCCATACTTCTTAGATGATATAGCTATAGCATCTTCTATTTGTGCATTTACATCTTTATTCTTAGATGTTGCTGTAAGTTTATTACTATTATGCATAGAATTTACCGTATCTAAATTTTCAGTTTTACTATTTGATGCTTCTATATTGTTATTATGATTGCAACACGTACAACAATTGTTTACGTATTGATTAGTTCTACCTTGTGGTGTATTAGCTACTGCTTTTAATAAACTTAATATTAACATGTCAAATGCTTGTCCGCTCTCTGTGTTATTGTAAGTTTTATAACTATTGTTATTTGACATTAATGCTGTCATTTTTAATAAATCTATATTGTCAATCATTTTATCACCTCTAATATATACTTATAACTAGTTATACGACATGTATTTTTAAAAGTTTAGCATAGTTATTTAAATTTTACTAAAATGATAGGTATTCACTTCCTTCAGACAAAGCCTTTAAAAGCAGGCTTTAAGTCTTTCGTCAGTTAAATACCTATCATTTTTGTATTTAGAGTTTTGAGTTTTAGAAAAAAGGGAAGTATTCACTTCCTTCAGACAAAGTCCTTAAAACCGAACTTTAAGTCTTTCATCAGTTGAATACCTATCATTTTTATATTTAAATTTCGAGTTACTAGAAAAAGGGAAGTATTCACTTCCTTCAGATAAAGCCCTTAAAATCAGACTTTAAGTCTTTCGTCAGTTGAATACTTCCCTTTTTTATTTATATTTACTTGATTTGAGTTACTGTGTATCCCATATTTTCAAGATTTTTTAATATACTGTTTTCTCCGAAGAAGTGAAGAGCTCCTATTGATACAATATATTTTTGTTTTTGTTTTGCTAATTCATCAATTTTCTTTGCCATTTGTTCATCTCTTTTTAGATATTGTGTTTCATACTCTTTTGAGTTTTCTTTTTGTAGTTTATTAGCTTCTTGTTCCATATATCCAGTATCCCCTTTTATAAAGGCATACATATTTTCATTCAAATCTTTTGTTGTATCTTTTAACGTTTTTGAGCTAAATGTATTTACAAAGTCTTTTAAATCTTGTGTTGATTTTTTTAATATATCTACTTGTGTTTCATTACTTTCTAGTGATACTATTGTCTTTTTATCTTCACTAAACTTGTTTGCTAAGTATCCATTTAAAGAAGTACCTGTTAATCCTGCTTTTTCTGATTCTACTTGCTTAACTAATGATAAAAATCCACTTGGACTTAGATTTTCAACTTCTTTATATTTTATTCCTAGTGATTCTAAAATTTTATCTAGCTTTCCTTGTTCTTCTTTTGTAAGTAAGTCTTTTAGTTTTTTATCTTTTAAATATATTTCTTTTTGTTGTTGTTGTTGAAGATTCTTTATCTGTTTTCATCTTTAAAGTTTATTTCAAGTGCTAAAGCATCTGTTTCTTTTAATATTTTTTCATTGTCTCATTATTATAATCTAAATTAGGTTTACTTGGTTGCATAGACCCAGTTAAATATATAATATCATTTCCTTTTTTAGCCTCCCAGAAAAACCCTTTCATAGGTACTGTTGATTTTTCCGAAGTTTCGCTTTGATTGGTATTAGTACTTTTATTTGTACATCCTGAAGCTAGGACTAAAATTGCAATTGGCAGTGTTAATAATATTAACTTCTTTATAAATTTCATGTAAATCCCCCTCGTCAATTATCTGCTGTTGTTATAATTGTAACATAGTTTTTTATTTATTGCGAATTTTAAGTATATATAGGAGGGAGATTAATATTCACCTCCTTCAGACAAAGTCCTTAAAACCAAACTTTAAGTCTTTCGTCAGTTGAATATTAATCTCCCTCCTTTCCTGCATCCCTCTCCTACTTATTAAGATAAAAAAGATGACTACATATTTTTTGAAAGTGGTTAATATATAAGTTGTAGATACCTTTAAAGCATCTTTTCAGCTTTGGTATCAAAACTTATATATTATCTGCTTTCGTTTATATTAAGTCATCTTTTTGTTATCTTTTCAGTTTTTGCTTTATCATATCTATTGCCATATTTATTTCTTCTACTTTAAATACTATAATAAGTCCTAAATATATCGCTCCTCCTACTGCTATAGAAACGCCTAAAGATATTGCTTCTTGTATAAATCCTATACCTAAGATTCCAGATAAGAATTTATATACAAAATATGTCCCAACTCCCATTACAAGAGATGCTACTAATATCTTTATAAATGTAGATTTTATTTTATCTTGACCATAATACCCTATTTTTTTCTTTAAACTTATAAATAATAGTACTATACATATTAAAGCTGATAAACTTGTTGCTAAAGCTAATCCTCCATGCCCCATAACTTTTACTAATACTATGTTTAATACAATATTTAATATAACAGCTATAACACCATTTATCATTGGTGTTTTCGTATCTTTTAATGAATAAAATACTTTCCCTAATATATCTCTTAATCCAAATCCTACCATACCAATTGAGTAAAATACTAAAGCTGTAGCAGTTAAAGTAGTTGATCTGTCATTAAAAGCTCCTCTTTCAAATAAAATTCTAACAACTGGTGTTGCAAGTATCATAGCTCCGATTGATGCAGGAACAACTAACAAGTTTACACAGTTTACACTGTTAGCTACAGACTCTGCAAATTTCTCTTTATTATTTTCAGTTGATAATTTAGATAGAGTAGGGTATATAACTGCCCCTAAAGTTGCAATAAACATCCCCATAACAAAACCATTCAATCTATTTGCATTACTTAGTGCTGTTATTACACCATCTTCAAGTCCTGATGCTAAGCTTCTATCAACCATTGCATTTATCTGATTTACAGCTACTCCTATAAGTACAGGCAGAACTAACCATAACATTTTCTTTAAATATTCATCTTTAAAATCTATTGTAGGCTTAAACTTATATCCTTTTTTAATAGCAAATGGAACTTGAAATAAAAATTGAGATGCCATCCCAATTAATGACCCAATTGCTAATATATATATATTGCCTGTAACTCCACTTAATATTATAGATAGTATTATTATTATATTATTAGGAAACCCTATCATTCCTGGTATAGTAAAATCACCTTTTATCTGTAAGTATGATGTCATTAAGTTACTTAAACCAATAAACACAACTCCACCTATCATTATTCTTACAAATTTAACTGCTAATATTAGCTTTTCACCCTCATAATGGAATGCGAACATTTTTACTAAAGGTTCTGCGAATATATATCCTAAAATACCTAGTATTATACTTAATATAATCACTATGTTCATTATATTATTTGAGAATTTTAAAGCTCTTTCTTCCCCTTTATCATTTAACACTTCTTGATATAATGGTATAAATGTTGTAAGTAAAGCTGTACCTATAGATGCAAAAACTACTAATGGTATATTCATTGCTACTATATATACGTCACTATATCCACTTGTACCATAAAAATATCCTAGTACTAATTCCCTTCCAAGTCCTAATACTTTCGATAGCATAGTGACTACCATAAGCCAAAATGCTGATTTTGCCAAATTGCTCATATCTTCCTCCTAGTTCTAATTTCGCCTAATGTCTATTATATAAAATTTTTAAAAAATAAAAAGCCTCATAAGGTTAATATTTAGTCATTTTTAGTTGCAATTTTAATATTTTTATCCCGGTTCCTTCTCTACCCAATCCCCCTTTGTAGACTTTTGTTGAAAAATGTTATATCATATCTATTAGCTAAATTTTTAAATAAGAGTGAGGTGTTTAATTGTGGAAGAAAACATAGTACAATCTGTTACTGAAAATGTTGAGAAAATCAGTAATATGCCTTTAGATATTTTAACTGAAAAGTTTTTAAATTGGATTACAACTTTCGGAGCTAAACTTGTTATAGGTTTACTTGTTATATTTATAGGTTTAAAAATTATAAAAAAGGTTGTAAAACACTTTACAACTTTTCTACAGAAGAAATCTGTTGATGTAACTCTTACTAAGTTTTTGCATGCATTTGCTGAAGTAACATTAAAAGCATTCCTATTTTTAATAATACTTGGATATTGGGATGTTCAATTGACAGGACTTGCTGCATTAGTGGCTTCTGGAGGGGTTGCTATTGGTTTAGCTCTTCAAGGAAGTTTATCAAACTTTGCAGGAGGTTTTATTATACTTTTAATCAGACCTTTTAAAGTTGGTGACTATATAGAAACAGGAATTTATCAAGGAAGTGTTGAAGAAATTGGTTTATTCTATACTAAACTTACAACTGTAGATAATAAGTTGATATTAATTCCTAATGGAGCTTTATCAATGGTAGTTTAGTTAACTACTCTGCTAAGGAAAAACGAAGAGTTGATTTAACTTTTAGTGTTAGTTATGACAATGATGTAAATCATGTTAAAGATGTTTTAATTGATATTATAAAAAAACAAAATTTTATCTTATCTGATCCCTCTTACTTTGTAGGTATAACTGCCCATGGAGCTAGCTCTATAGATTTTACAGTTAGAGTATGGTGTAAAGCTGAACATTACTGGGATATTCACGGTAGTTTATTAGAGGAAGTTAAAATAAGGTTTGATAAGGAAGATATCAGTATCCCTTATCCTCAAATGGATGTGCATATAAAGAAATAAGATAATGTGAATTAAATATTTTTTATTTTTATGTAAAGATTTTGTTTTAATCTCAATATAATATATTTACGGATTATGATATAATCCGTAATAAAATTTTGAAGTTTTTTCTACACTATTAATAGGAGCTTGATTATTAAAGCAATTGCTTTAATAATCAAGCTCCTATTTTTATTTCAAAATTAATATAATAAAGCCAATAGTCCATGGTATTTAGCAGTTTTTCCTTTCTACTACAAATGGTTTAATATCCATTTCAGCTTCATTATTATCATAGAAAATTTATTATTTTTTAACTACAATTATCTTCTGATTTTTTACATTCTTAATTTTTATTATTAAGCAATATTTTAAGCTTTTCTAATCCTGGTACCAATATAACTCCAACAGCAAAGAATAATATACTAAATGTTTCAATCCTCATTGGTGGTTTTGGTGTTTCCAAAGATGTAGGCCCCATTATAACTGCATATATAGACCCTATCATAAGCCCTGTAATACAGTATATAGTTTGGGATCTATATGTTTTAAGTAAATATCGTACAATTCTTACTGTCACTAATATCCCAACTAACACACCGCAACTAAATATTACTATCCCTAGTAAATAGTCAAAATTAAACTTTATAACATTTTTTATAGCTCCTAGTATAGGTACATATAGTCCAAATATTAAAAGTATTGTAGACCCTGATATCCCTGGTAGAACCATTGCTGATATAGCAATCATACCTGATATAAATATATATAGTATAAGTGGTAAGTTTAGATTTTCTGATTTAACAGAAAAGCTATAATCACTTCCTGTTGCTGGGTTAAAGTATGTCATTAAACATACGGTTACTATCCCTAATACTAAAAATATTATCCCTTTTTTATTTTCTTTTAGTATTTTTTCTCTGATTTAATTATTAAAGGAACAGATGCTATTATAAACCCTAGAAATAATGAGTTTATTTTGTATATATTTTTTCAAATATGGATGTTATAAATAGTACAGATAGTATAAACCCTACAACCCATCCAATTCCTATTTTTGATAGAAATTTCAATCCTTTTATTCTATATTCTTTGTTGCCTGATATTAAATGGTTTAATGAGTTTACAAATTGATCGTAAAACCCTAGTATAAATGCTACTGTACCACCTGATACTCCTGGTACGCTATCAGCTAGTGCCATGCAAAATCCTCTTATAAAGTTTAATGTATACACTTTCTCCTCCTTAAAATTAAAATATACATTTTATCATAACGTAACTTTCATAATACTTCTTTTTAGCTTTATATTCTATATTAATATAAAATAATGTAAGCGTCAAAGAATTGACGTGCAAAATAAATATTTATGTTTTTCATTTTTATGTAAAGGTTTTATTTTAATCTCCGTATAATGTATTTGAGGGTTATGCCATTGACCCTTCATCAAAGGTTTTTGAAATCTTTTTTCCGCATTATTAACATGAGCCTGATTGTTAAAGTACTAACTTTGATAATCAGGCTCATATTATTTTAAACAAAAGCCTCTTATCCATAAGGATAAATATAGAGGTTAGATAAGTCTATCTAACCTCTATATTTATCCTTATTAATTCTCTAATTTATTTATCTTATATCCTTTTTCCTCTAATTGTTTTAATATGCTATCTTTTCCAAAGTAGTGCAATGTCCCAACTGCTACAGCATATCTGTTATCTCCTTGCGCTAATTTATCAATTTCATTAGCCATATTTATATTTCTATTTTTACTCAACTTTTCGTATAGTTCTTTATCTGCTTTTCTCAAATCTTCAGATCTTTTTTCCATATACTCTGAATCACCTTTTATGAATGCATTTCCAATTTCCTCCATGCTTTGTTCCCCTTTATCCACTAAATCTGGTTTATACTCAGCTAAGAAAGCTTTAAGGTCACCAGTTAATTCATATAATAATTTATAATGATCCTCTACATTTTCAAGTCCTACTATGTTTTTCTTATTAGTATCATAAATTTCTTGTAACCATTGATCTGAGCTATATGTAAATCCACCCTGTTCTTCTTGTTTTTCTTCAATATATGCTGAAAAGCCTTCAGGACTTAGATACTTCACTTCATTGTACTCAATGTTAAAATCTTTTAAGACCTTATTAAGTTTAACTTGCTCTTCTTTAGTTAATAAATCTTTTAATTCGCCTTTTTCTAGATACAGGTTTTCTTTGCCTATCTGCTGGCCTTTTTCTAATACTTTTTCATCATTTAAGTTTACTTCTAGTGCCAGTGCATCCGTATTATCTAAAACTTTCTCCATTGCTGAATTTAAATAATTTATATTTCCTTTTGCCGGATGTAATGTTCCTATTAAGTAAACTACTTTATCGTCTTTTTTTGCTTCCCAAAAATCCCTTTGCCTTGTCTTTTTGTATATATATTTTTTTATTTTAAATTGAATTTATTACATAAAGTATTTTATGAACTTAACGCAAAAAAGGTATATACACTTTCTCAGACTTTAAGTCTTTTGTAAAATGTATATACCCTATGCTTTTAAACATTGTTATAATAATTGTAATTATATTTAACATCAAAATCTTCAATATTATAATATTTCATTTTTCTTTAATTTTTTCTTATTCTCATTACTTTCCATTATGTTTATAGTCTTTAAAATACCATCTGCTATATTTTCAAATTGATCAAACGGTATACCTGCTGCTAACTCATCATTTAACCATCCAGCTCTATGCCTTGTTCCAATACACAAAGCTGAAATATTTAAGTCTTTAACTACAAACGGACGAGCAGTACACTCTAAGCAAATAGCTTGATTTCCAACAAAGTTTATGTTTTTAGCTATCCCATAATGATATGAATATCCTTGTACCAACCTCATAATATTATACGGATTAGTTACTATAATAATAATATCTGGTTTTTCTTCAAATGTTTCTATCGGTTGAGCTATAATTCCATAAATTTTATCATTCTTATAAGCTAGATTTTCTCTTACATACTTGCTAATTTTTTTATCTTTATATAGTCCAAGCCTTGTCCAGTTTTCTCCATTAGAGTTTTCCACATCTAAAGAGTTGATTCCAAGTACCTTTACTCCACTTTTACATGCTATTAATTTTTCATTTAATTTAACTTTATATCCACAAGTTGCACTTTTAATCATCCCACAATAGTTCATGGGATTTTTAGGCATAATAGCATCTGTATTTTCAAATTCAATCTTTGACTGTATAAATTTAACCCCAACTATTTTTCTTTTTAATTCTAATGACGCATATATAATCTCTATTGATTTCTTCCAATTTTCACACATATATTTTCACTTATTCCTTTACTTCACTATCATCTTTATAAAAAGTAAAAACTCCCGGTAATTCTCCATCTATTTCTTTTTGAACAGATTCAACTTTTAAACAAGAGGCAAAATCTTTTGCCCATTTAGTTTTGCCATTTTCTTTCTTAACAATTGGACCCATAGGACAATTTATAGATTCTTCATCTCTTATAATATAAGATTTTGGATCTTTTCCAGCATTATTCATATGCGTAAAAAATACTAAAGCTCCGTCCATATCTTCTAAACTTCTAACTGTCTGTGCTTGTTCCATATCTACTATATTAACTTTTTTTGGATTCTCTATGATATCAGCTATAGTGTAGGCTCCTGTATCCTTATTAGATAATTTAATCAGTCCTGATTTTTGTAATACTCTTAATCCAATATCCATATTCATTGCATCATTCATAATAGCTATAGTTGCTCCATTTGGGAATTGTTCTACAGAATCATATTTTTCTGAATACAATCCTATACCTGTGTAGTAACCATATGGTTTTACCATTTCTAAATCCCCATTGTTATTTTCATCAAAGCTTTTTACAAATTTAATATGTTGCCCTAATGCAATATCTACATCTCCATTATTACAAGCTTCTAAAACTACTGGATTTGAATCAAAACAAATAAATTCTGTTTTGTAACCCATTTTTTCAAACTCTTTATTCATTGCTTCATAAGATATTTGAGAAATTTCAGTTCCTCCAACTTTAATTACCTTATCTTTACTTTCTTTTTTATCATTACTGCATGCTACTAATGGTAAGCACAAAACAATACTCAATATAGTTAAAATCATTTTTTTTAATTTAGTTTTATTCATTCTATATACCCCTTCATTGTAAATATTTATATAATTTATTTCCTATACCTTGAATAATTGCTACAAATATTAATAAAATAGCAACTACGAAATACATAATCGCATCATCGAATCTTTGGTATCCATATGTAAGTGCTACAGCTCCTAATCCACCTGCCCCAACAGCACCGGCAATTGATGTTACATTCAACATATTAATCAAAAGTATAGTTAAATTTGATACTAATGTTGGCAATGCTTCAACAATCATAACCTTTAAAATAATTTGCCAGTTTTTTAAACCTAAAGACTTTGCCATTTTTATAACTTGTTTATCAACAGTTTGCAATGAATTTTGAGTCATTCTCGCTGCAAATGGAGTACAGGCTACTGTAATAGTAAAAATTGCTGCATTAGCCCCAATAGTTGTGCCAACTATAATTCTGGTAAGAGGCATAAGAGCTACAATTAATATTAAAACTGGAAAGGATCTAATGATATCTATTGTTTTATTGATTATTGAATTAATTATTTTGTTTGGATTCAGCCCATCATGATCTGTAATAACTATTACTATCCCTAAAAAATTCCAAAGGTAATAGATAGTATAGCTGAGAAAAACATTATTTTAAGTGTAACAATTATTGATGGAATTATTATGTTAGGAAGATATTTAAATAGTCTCGTATTTGTAAACATAACTACCTCCCTCTATTTTCAATTATTTTAAATAAAATGTTTTTACTTTTTAAATAGTTTGTTATAACACATAAATCTTCTTTAACTAAATTTATAGTTATATTGCATATTTTACCTGAAACAGAATTATAAAATTTAGCATCAACTATAGATATTTTATTTTCTGATATTTTAACTAGATCACATAAAATAGGCATATTTACTGTATCTGACAATAAATTAAAACTCAAATTGACTCCTTCTTCAGGAAGTTCTATTTCTTCTTTTCCTAATAACCTCTGTAATGATTTAGGCTTATTAAGGAACATTTCTGTTACATATCCACAATCTGAAATATTTCCATCTTCTAAAATAGCCATTCTTTCACATATATTTTGTATTACTTGCATTTCATGAGTAACAAAAACTACTGTTAACCCAATCTCTTTATGAATTTGTTTTATTAATTCTAAAATGGATAAAGTTGTTTTTGGATCAAGCGCAGAAGTCGACTCATCAGACAAAAGGTATTTAGGCTCTAAGGCTAGTGCTCTTGCAATACACACCCTCTGTCTTTGACCTCCACTTAACTCATCAGGTCTTGAATTTAATTTATTTTCTATTCCGACCATTTCAGCTAGCTTATATACTCTATCCTTTATATACCCCCTGTCATATCCCCAACATTCTAATGGTAATGAAATATTTTGAAATACATCTTTTCTTTTTAATAATGAAGCATTTTGAAATACAACGCCAATATTCTTTCTCATATCTCTAAGTTCACTTGAACTTAAACTTTCTATTTTAATTCCATCCACTAATATAGATCCATTTTGGTATTCATCTATCCCATTTATACAATTTAGTATGGTTGATTTTCCAGCTCCACTAGCTCCAACTAATCCAAAAATTTCTCCACTATTGATAGTTAGATTTATATTTTTTAATATTTCATTTTCTCCATATTTCTTGCTTAAGTTTTTTATTTCTATCATTTTCGATTTATCATCCCATCATTTTTATCAATTATAATACAAAGTTGCTTTATAATTATAACATTTAGTAAATATTCCCTTTTATAGTTATTTTCTATATATACCTTCACTTATATAGATTATCTTTATATTAAATTATTTTTTTACATAAAAAAGTTCATAGATTATAATCCATGAACTTTTTCAAACTTTTTATTTTAATGTTAGAGCTATTCCAGCAGTTTTGCT
>NZ_JAIXHU010000090.1:0-488 GCF_025671395.1 Paraclostridium sp. AKS73
GCAACTCCCCGAAGCTTATCGCAGCTTATCGCGTCCTTCATCGGCTCTTAGTGCCAAGGCATCCGCCCTGCGCCCTTAATAACTTGACCAGTTATTAAATGACTTCGCCAATGTCCATTCGTCAATATGACTCATGTCCCATTGCTTAAAAGTGTTATTTTTTAAAGAGTTTTCTTCTCTTATAATTGGTTTATTTAATCATCACTAAATGTTATGCAGTTTTCAAAGTACTAATATGGTGGAGATGAGGAGGATCGAACTCCTGACCCCTTGCGTGCAAGGCAAGTGCTCTCCCAGCTGAGCTACACCCCCACATTTCATTCGACTTTTTTCGACACAAAATATAATAACATATCTCTGACGATTTGTCAAACATATTTTTGAAAGTTTTTAAGAACTCTCAAAATTAAACAGTAGGTAATTACTCCTTAGAAAGGAGGTGATCCAGCCGCACCTTCCGATACGGCTACCTTGTTACGACTTCACCC
>NZ_JAIXHU010000091.1:0-472 GCF_025671395.1 Paraclostridium sp. AKS73
TCCCCTATGAATGTGGTGAGCGCACAGGGATTCGAACCCCGGACACACGCCTTAGAAGGGCGTTGCTCTATCCAGCTGAGCTATGCACCCACATTTTTTATTTGGAGCGGGAAACGAGATTCGAACTCGCGACTTCAACCTTGGCAAGGTTGCGCTCTACCACTGAACTATTCCCGCATAGTACAATTGGTGCGGATGAAGGGAGTCGAACCCCCACGCCATAGGCGCCAGATCCTAAGTCTGGTGCGTCTGCCAATTCCGCCACATCCGCGCAAATTATTAAGTTGGTGGAGGATGGTGGATTCGAACCACCGAAGTCAGTGACAACAGATTTACAGTCTGCCCCCTTTGGCCGCTCGGGAAATCCTCCACGTTGGAGCTAGTGATAGGAATCGAACCTACAACCTGCTGATTACAAGTCAGCTGCTCTACCGTTGAGCCACACTAGCATATTGGCGGGAATAACAGGACT
>NZ_JAIXHU010000092.1:0-442 GCF_025671395.1 Paraclostridium sp. AKS73
GCCGAAGACCGGAATCGAACCGGTACGAGAGGTAAGTCCCGCAGGATTTTAAGTCCTGTGCGTCTGCCAGTTCCGCCACTTCGGCACATCACCTAGCTACGTCCTACTCTCCCAGGCAGCTTCCCACCAAGTACCATCGGCGCTAAAGAGCTTAACTTCTGTGTTCGGAATGGGAACAGGTGTATCCTCTTTGCTATAATAACTAGATTATGTTGTTCTGTTTTGAACAAGTATTATATTAACATTTTAATTAAAAAATGTCAATATATTTTTTAAAGATATTTAAGTAAAGTAATATCCTAGAGTTAGCACCCTGAAAACTGAATAACATTAGTAAGATTAAATAATCTTGGTCAAGTCCTCGATCTATTAGTATCGGTAAGCTACATACATTGCTGCACTTACACCTCCGACCTATCAACAGGTAGTCTTCCTGGGATCT
>NZ_JAIXHU010000093.1:0-402 GCF_025671395.1 Paraclostridium sp. AKS73
GACTGGGGTGAAGTCGTAACAAGGTAGCCGTATCGGAAGGTGCGGCTGGATCACCTCCTTTCTAAGGAGTAATTACCTACTGTTTAATTTTGAGAGTTCTTAAATGAACTTCATATTGTGGGGGTGTAGCTCAGCTGGGAGAGCACTTGCCTTGCACGCAAGGGGTCAGGAGTTCGATCCTCCTCATCTCCACCATATATTAGACTAAACAAGTCTGATTAAAAAAGGCGTAAGCCTAAAATTAAGTACTTTGAGCAACAGATTACGACTGAATAGGAGTAATTGTTGGCGAAGTGCGTTAGCACTTTGAAAACTGCATAACATTTAGTGATGATTAAATAAACCAATTATAAGAGAAGAAAACTCTTTAAAAAATAACACTCTAATAACTGGTCAAGTTAT
>NZ_JAIXHU010000094.1:0-390 GCF_025671395.1 Paraclostridium sp. AKS73
GCTAATCATTATCTGAATATCTGGCTTGGTTGTTTGTGTTTAATTCTTTAAAAAAGAATTTATATAATTAACCTACTGTTTAATTTTCAAAGTTCTTAAAGTGGTGGACCTTCAGGGACTCGAACCCCGGACCTACCGGTTATGAGCCGGGCGCTCTAACCAACTGAGCTAAAGGTCCACTTTATAATGGTGCCGAAGACCGGAATCGAACCGGTACGAGAGGTAAGTCCCGCAGGATTTTAAGTCCTGTGCGTCTGCCAGTTCCGCCACTTCGGCACATCACCTAGCTATGTCCTACTCTCCCAGGCAGCTTCCCACCAAGTACCATCGGCGCTAAAGAGCTTAACTTCTGTGTTCGGAATGGGAACAGGTGTATCCTCTTTGCTATAA
>NZ_JAIXHU010000095.1:0-345 GCF_025671395.1 Paraclostridium sp. AKS73
GGCAGCTTCCCACCAAGTACCATCGGCGCTAAAGAGCTTAACTTCTGTGTTCGGAATGGGAACAGGTGTATCCTCTTTGCTATAATAACTAGATTATGTAAGTTCATTTTTGAACAAGTATTATAATACCATTTCAGTAAGCATTTGTCAACACTTTTTTGAAACAATATTTTACTTAATACTCTAAAAACTGAATAACATTTGTAAGATTAAAATTCACCGTGATCATTTCGCCAACGTCTAAATATTCATATGCATTCATATTTATCCCGTTGCTCAAATAATCTTGGTCAAGTCCTCGATCTATTAGTATCGGTAAGCTACATACATTGCTGCACTTACACC
>NZ_JAIXHU010000096.1:0-327 GCF_025671395.1 Paraclostridium sp. AKS73
AAAAGTAGATGGAAGTACAACTACACCTCCAACAAATCCAGGAGAAACAGTTAAAAATACAGGAGTAGTAACAGCAAGTACATTAAATGTAAGAAGTGGATATGGATCAAGCTATTCAAGAATAGGATCGCTATCAAATGGAGCAAAAGTAGAGATAGTAGAAAGTAAAAATGGATGGCATAAGATAAAATATAATGGAGGATATGGATATGTATCAGGAGATTATATAAAAGTAGATGGAAGTACAACTACACCTCCAACAAATCCAGGAGAAACAGTTAAAAATACAGGAGTAGTAACAGCAAGTACATTAAATGTAAGAAGTGG
>NZ_JAIXHU010000097.1:0-313 GCF_025671395.1 Paraclostridium sp. AKS73
TAAAAATAGGTATGATAGTTAAATCTATTCTTGAAGAAGCTTTTGAAAAAGTAGTTACTACTCGTGAAGAAGATAAGTTTTATTCTTTATCTTATCGTACTAATAAAGCTAATAATGAAAACTGTGATTACTTTGTAAGTATTCATATGAACTCTTCTGAAAACAAATCTGCAAAAGGTACTGAAACTTGGATATACGATACTAATAATAAAATCTGTAAGTTAGCTACTAATTTATCTTCAAATCTTTCTAATAAACTTAATACTACAAATCGTGGTGTTAAGATATCTAAAAAATTCTCAGTTTTAAAACA
>NZ_JAIXHU010000098.1:0-306 GCF_025671395.1 Paraclostridium sp. AKS73
TCACTGGTTTTCAAGACCAGCTCCTTAAACCACTCGGACACCTCTCCATTGGTGATCCATCCGCGACTCGAACGCGGGACACCCTGATTAAAAGTCAGGTGCTCTACCGACTGAGCTAATGGATCATTTTATTTACTTGGCAGGGGATGCAGGACTCGAACCTACGCATGTAGCAGTCAAAGTGCTATGCCTTACCGACTTGGCGAATCCCCTATGAATGTGGTGAGCGCACAGGGATTCGAACCCCGGACACACGCCTTAGAAGGGCGTTGCTCTATCCAGCTGAGCTATGCACCCACATTTTTT
>NZ_JAIXHU010000099.1:0-306 GCF_025671395.1 Paraclostridium sp. AKS73
AAATTGATTAGAACGCCCCTCAGAAGTTCAAAGAGACGTTCCATGTGTTACTATATAACTAAGTCATATCCAGTAGTTGCAGTTTGAACTACTTTTGCTTCTAAAGCTGTTTCAAGTTCTTCTCCGAATCTAGGCGCAAATACATTTTTAGCAACTATTTGGTCCATAGCCTCTTTTATTTCTGCTTCAGTTATATCTTCTTTAGGATCTGATACAAATAAGCTTACTTTTCTTCCAAGAGTTGTAGAGAAAACCATTAATAATCTAGTTTCTATATTTCTCATTTTTTAATCCCCTTTCTTATTT
>NZ_JAIXHU010000009.1:0-86590 GCF_025671395.1 Paraclostridium sp. AKS73
GATAATATAGATTATGATGGTGAGTTTTTCTTTAAAAAAAAAATTATTAAGATAATAGCTAAAAACTTATGGAAGAAGAAAAAAATTTTAAAATAAAAAAAATTTTTAAAAATATGAATATAATTTTGGACATTGGTTAAATTAATACCAACAACAAGATTTTTAAAAAACTTGTTGAGACATCTTATAACTTTAAGGAGGAAATTTACTATGTCAACTAAAAAAGCCGTTCCAGAAGCTAAAGCAGCATTAAATCAAATGAAGCTAGAAATAGCTAATGAGTTAGGTTTATCTAACTATGAATCAGTAGATAAAGGAAACTTAACTGCTAGACAAAACGGATATGTAGGTGGATACATGACTAAAAAGCTAGTAGAGATGGCAGAAAGACAAATGTCTGGGAAATAAGTAGTAAATTAGACACCTAGGATTCATGAGAAGGCTACCTTACAAGGTAGCCTTTTTACATAGATAAATAAATTTTTTATATAAGTGCATATATTTAAATATTAAATTCTACTTTTATTTTTATTTGTTTTAGTTTAATATAGTAGTTATATAGAAACATTATACGGAGGATGATATTATGTTTGAAAACTCATCTGAAGAATTAGCTTACCATAAGTTATTGATCTTATATGTTTTAGAAAAAGCTAATATGGATTTAACAAATTCTCAAATAACACAAGTTATTCTTGAGACTGAAGTAATGAATTATTTCTCATTACAGCAATTTCTTTCACAACTTATGGATGCTAAATTCTTAAAAATATATGAAGATTCAAATAGAGAGTATTACACTTTAACACAAAAAGGTATTGAGACTCTAAACTACTTCTTATCTAGAATTCCTTCTCAAATTACAGAGAAGCTAGATGAGTATATAAAATTAAATAAAGAAAACTTATTAGCAGATACTCAAGTAAAGTCAAGCTTTGTAAAGCAAAGCGATAATGAATATATAGTAAATCTACGAGTTATTGAAAATCAATCAAATTTAATAGATTTAAATTTAAACGTATCTTCCGAAAAACAAGCAAAATTAATATGCGACAATTGGAAAAAGAATGCATCGTATATGTATGCTGAAATAATAGAACTACTTATTACAAACAAAAAATAGCCTACACAAAAACTATAGTGGTAGGCTCTTTTCCTACCTTAATTTCATCTATAATCTCATTTTTATCCGTCCCGTAAATTTTAACGCTATTATTAAAAGTATCAGTTAAAAACAAAAATTCACTATCATTTGATAGTTCTAACCCTTGAGGATTTCCATTTACCTTTATACATCCAATTTCTTTATGTGTTTTATAATCTAATATTTTTATAGCTTTATATCCCAAATCTGCTATATATATATATTCTTTTTTATAGTTTACACATATTTCAACTGGAATTAAAAAGTTACCTATTGTATCTATTATATTTAAATTTTTTTTATCTAAAATAATTATCTTACCATCTAGTGTAGATGTGTATATAATATCCTTGTATTTATCTATTTTTATATGCCAGGCTTTATAATCTAAATCAACTTTTCTCTCAACTACTTTCTTTTCGATATCTATGCATAAAATAGAATCTATACAAGGCACATACAGTTTATTATTTACTTTATCATATGCAAATCCATGAGGCATGTTATCAACGCTAATAACACCTATTGGTTCCAGATTATCTTTATTCAATACATAAATACTATTAGAATCTTCATTAGCTATAAAAAGTTCATTTTTACAAAGTGAAACTTGACTTAAATTTCCACCTATAGATACAGAATCTATTATTTTCTCTTTTCCAATATCTAAAACATAAAGAACTCCATCAAACGAACTTGGTATATACATTATGTTTTTATCTTTTTCTATGCAAAATGATGAGGATATATGTCTGGCCCTAAATTTATTTCTTTTTCCAATTTAAGAGTTTGATAGTCTATTATACTTAAACTTTGTGATAAGTAATTAGATGTATATAGTTTCAAAACAAAACCTCCTCGCAATAAAATGTACTATCATAGTATATTGTTTAAAATGCTCGTCTTATTACTTTTTTTATTAACTAGGAAATTATGATTATTAAAAAGTTGTTGATATTCATCTATATTATTTGATATTATTTACTTATCATGTTTTTGGAGGTATTTACAATGAAAGTATCATTTAAACCATCAGGGGTTTGTTGTAAGGAAATGGTGTTTGATATCGATGAAAATAATATAGTTACAAGTGTAGACTTCGTTGGAGGATGTCCTGGTAACTTATTAGGTCTTAAACATCTTGTAGAGGGAACTCGTGCTGATGAAGTTGCAGACAAATTAGCTGGTATAACTTGTGGAGGAAAATCTACTTCTTGCCCTGATCAATTATCAAAAGCTTTACGTGATCAATTATCAAAATAAATAAAAAAGAGTTTGTAATTTAAGTATTTTAACTCAAATTACAAACTCTTTTTTTATTTATTTACTATTATGGACCTTACATTTCCTATCATATATAAAGACCCTGCACTTATTATTACGTCATCTTTATTTGATATTTTTAATGCATAGTCAACGGCTTCTTTTATATTTGGTTTGCAAGTTACTTCTATATTATATCTTTCTATTTTTTCTTTAAGTTTATTAGCATCTATAGCTCTTGGATTATCAGGAGTAGTAGTTATAACATTATTGAATTTCGGTATTAATAAATCTAGTACAGATTCTATATCCTTGTCTTCAAGCATTCCTATAACTAGAATTTTATTTTTATTTTCAAAATATTTATCAATAGAATTTGCAAGTGATTTAGCACCTTCTTCATTATGTGCTCCATCTATTATAAACATTGGATTTTCACTTATTTTTTCTATTCTTCCTGGCCACTTAGTTTCTAATAGACCTTTTCTAATATTTTCTTCAGATATATTTGTAATTTTAATATCATTTAAATACTCAATAACATTTAAAGCTACAATAGAATTTTTTATCTGATGATCTCCTATTAATTTAATTTCTAAATCTCTTAATTCTTTTCCATTTATATTACAATTATATATTTGTGAATTAATATTTGATGATTTTATTTCTATATTTTTAAAATCACATTCTATATATTTAGATTTCTTTTCATCACATATATTTTTTATAACTTCACTTGCTTCTTCTTGCTGTGGATACACTATAGTAGGGCAATCTTCTTTTATAATTCCGCCTTTTTCAAAAGCTATTTTTCCTAATGTATCTCCAAGTATACTTGTATGATCTAAACTTATTGAAGTTATCGCACTTACTACAGGTTTATCGATAACATTAGTTGCATCGTATCTACCTCCAAGACCAACTTCTAGAGCAACAAAGTCAACTTTTTCTTGGTTGTAATAATAAAATGCCATAGCTGTAACTATTTCAAATTCAGTAGGATAAGAATATCCTTCACTAACCATCATTTCTATTTTTTCTTTTATTAAAGATACTATTTTCCCAACTTCTTCTTCACGTATATTTTCTCCATTTACTCTTATTCTTTCTGTAAATGTCTCTAAAAATGGAGAAGTATATAATCCTACTTTATATCCACTTTCTTTTAAAATAGATGATATGAAAGAACATGTCGATCCTTTACCATTAGTACCTGCAACGTGTATTATTTTTAAATTATTTTGCGGGTTCCCTAATAGTTCTAATAATTTTTTTATATTATCTAATCCTAGTCTCATACCAAACTTATGACTTTCGTGTATAAACTGTAAAGCCTCATTATAATTCATATTGTTCCTCCATTGTATACTTAAGTGTAAATTATTTCTAATGTTATTTAATTTCGGCAAAATACTCAATTAATCCTCTTGTTAATAACTTAAAAATTCTATGTAAATTTCCAGTCTGAAAATTTTCAAAAGCAAAATTACCAACTTATATTTTAACTTATATTTAGGTAAGTTATCTATATACTCTTTCATATTTCCATACATAAATTCAAAAGAGTCCATGTACAAGTTTTAGTGACATTTCAAAGCATCTTTACCGCTTTGTGGAGCAAAACTTATACATGGACTCTACTATTATATATATTGGTTTAATTATTTATATATTTTTCAAATACTTCAGTAAAATCTTTATTGCTATAATTTAATCTTAGCGATTCCATCCAATCTAAGTTAAAGTTAGTTAACTCTTTTACAACATTTACTGCATTTCCATCTAACTTACATCTTGAAATTGCATTATTTGCCATATCAAGCCCTTTTGTTCCATCTTGTATAGCAACTTGATTTTTACCTTGTTGTATTCCAACTTCAACTAAAGCTTTATATAAATCTTTTAATTGCTCTAATTGTTTTTTATCTACATCTATACTAAATGCTTCTTCTCCAAAACTAAATTTTATCTCTATATCTAAATCTACAGTTCCCGCAGTTTCTAGCGTTACTGAATGTACTCTTTCATAATAAAATTCATGTCTTTTGACAGTTCTTTTTTTACTAATTGCATTAGCTCCGTCTACATGTAAAAGTCCTCTATTTGTAAACACATACTCATCCGATTTTGATTTTATAACAAAGAATATTTTTTCTCCATCTTCATGCATTATATAATCATCACCATCTACTTTATCAAAATCTCTTGGCGATATTATTTTACCTATATCAGATAAACCTAAAGTATCAGCTGCCATTCTTCCAAATAAATTTCCTGCCATAAATACCCCTCCTTAAATTTTATTATTTACTATTATACCCTATAATCCTAATTCTTCACATAACTCTTTACCGCTTTGTGGAACAAAGTTCATCCTTACCTTCCTCTGCACAAAATAGATATCTAAATTAAGTATAAGCATAGTAAAGAGACCCTATATAAGTTTTAGCGACATTTCAAAGCAATCTTTTCCGCTTTGTGGAGCAAAATTTATATAGGGTCTCTACATCTATACTATTTATATAGCTATTTTTACTACTTCATTTTAGCTTCTATATTTTCTATTCTTTCAATAACTGATTTCATCATTTCTTCAAATTTTTCTTTTTTAGCTTTCTCTTCATTAACTAAGCTTTCTGGAGCTTTAGCCAAGAATCCTTGATTAGAAAGTTTTCCGTTTACTCTCTTTATTTCACCTTCTAATTTAGCTTTTTCCTTGTTTAATCTATCTAGTTCTTTAGTGAAGTCAACTAATTCATCAAGAGGTATAAATATTTTCACACCATCTATAACAACACTTACAGCGTCTTCTGGTATATTAGTTTCATCTTCAACTATTTCAACTGTAGATGCAGATGCTAATGTTACAAAGTAATCAAGTCCAGCTTCCATAGCTTCTTTCTTATCAGCTGTTGGAACTATTATTACTTTAGCTTTCTTTGATGGTGGTACGTTCATTTCAGCTCTTACATTTCTTATGTTTCTTATACCATCCATTGTTAAGTTCATCATTTCTTCTTCTTTAGCCATATTGTCAGCTTCATCGTAATGAGGGAACTGAGCTACAACTATACTTCCTTCTACAGTTGGAAGGTGAGTATATATTTCTTCAGTTATAAATGGCATGTATGGGTGAAGAAGTTTTAATATTTTTTCTAATACATATGTTAATGTATATAATGCTGTTTGCTTAGCTTCTTTATCATCTGAGTATAATCTCGGCTTAACTATTTCTATATACCAGTCACAGTACTCTGACCAAGCAAAGTCATATATCTTTTGAGCTGCTATTCCTAAGTCAAACTTATCCATGTTATCAGTAACTTCTTTAACAACATTATTAGCTCTTGATATTATCCATTTATCAGCTAAAGTCATATTTTTTTCTACTGATTCTCTAGTAACACCATTCATTATTTCTTCATCTATGTTCATAAATACGAATCTAGATGCATTCCATAACTTATTAGCAAAGTTTCTAGATGCTTCAACTCTTTCCATATAGAATCTCATATCATTTCCTGGAGAGTTTCCTGTAGCTAACATGAATCTTAAAGCATCAGCTCCGTACATGTCTATTACTTCTAATGGATCTATTCCATTTCCTAGAGATTTACTCATTTTTCTACCTTCTGAGTCTCTTACAAGTCCATGTATTAATACATGTTCAAATGGAGTTTCTCCCATGCAGAACATTCCTGCAAATGCCATTCTTACAACCCAGAAGAATATTATATCGTATCCAGTTACAAGTACACTTGTTGGATAGTAGTAGTTTAACTCTTCTGTTTTGTTAGGCCATCCTAATGTTGAGAAAGGCCATAATGCAGATGAGAACCATGTATCTAATACATCTTCATCTTGCTTGAAGTGAGTATGTCCACATTTACATTGTTTTGGCATTTCTTTAGCAACTACTACCTCACCACATTCTTGACAGTAGTATGCTGGTATTTGGTGTCCCCACCATAGCTGTCTTGATATACACCAGTCTCTTATATTTTCTAACCATTGTAAGTAAGTTTTATCAAATTTGTCTGGAACAAATTCTAAATCTTTTTTCTTTAATATATCTATAGCAGGTTTTGCTAATTCATCCATTTTAACGAACCATTGATCTGATAATCTTGGCTCAACTACAGTTTTACATCTGTAACAAGATCCTACATTGTGATTATGATCTTTTATAGCTATTAAGTATCCAGCTTCTTCTAAGTCAGCTATAAGTTGCTTTCTGCACTCATATCTGTCCATACCTTCGTACTTACCAGCTAATTTATTCATAGTTCCATCTTCGTTCATTACATTTATTTTTTCAAGATTATGTCTTTGCCCTACTTCAAAGTCATTAGGGTCATGCGCTGGAGTCATTTTAACTGCACCTGTACCAAAATCTAAATCAACGTAATCATCTGCAACTATAATAAGTTCTCTTCCTACTAGTGGAAGTATAGCATGCTTTCCTACTAAATGAGCGTATCTTTCATCTTCTGGGTTTACAGCTATACCACTATCTCCAAGCATTGTTTCTGGTCTAGTTGTAGCTATTTCTAAAAATTCATCACTACCTGCTATTGGGTATTTTATATGATAGAACTTTCCATCATGTTCTTCATGCTCAACTTCTGCATCAGATAATGTAGTTTTACAATCTGGACACCAGTTGATTATTCTGTTTCCTTTGTAAATTTGACCTTTTTCATATAACTTCACAAAGAATTCTGTAACTGCTTCATTACAACCTTGGTCCATTGTAAATCTTTCTCTTTCCCAATCACATGAATCTCCTAATTGTTTCATTTGGTCTACTATTTTTCTACCAAATTCATTTCTCCAGTCCATAGCTCTTTTTAAGAACTCTTCTCTTCCTATTTCGTACTTAGTCTTTCCTTCTTGTTCTTTTATTCTTTCAACAACTTTAACTTCTGTTGCTATAGATGCATGGTCTGTTCCTGGTTGCCATAAAGCTTCATAACCGTCCATTCTCTTCCATCTTATAAGTATATCTTGTAATGTATGGTCAAGAGCATGCCCCATGTGTAATTGCCCCGTTATATTTGGTGGGGGAAGCATTATAGTAAATGGCTTTTTATTTGGGTTTGGCTTAGATTTAAATAAACCTTCTTCTACCCACTTTGAATATAATCTTGATTCAAAGTCTTTTGGATTATACGTTTTTGGTAAGTTTGTATTTTCCATGTAAATTCCTCCTATTTTTTATTTTTATACATAAAAAAGAGCCCTTCATCCTATTTAAGGACGAAAAGCTCGCGTTACCACCTTAATTTTATATAAAGTTTTTAATCAAACTCTACATAACACTTAATAAATTTAACGATTCTCACCGTCTAAGCTTACTGTTATTTTCAGCTTAGAAACTCCAAAGCTACCTTCTGCAATTCATTTCTTAGAAAGTCTTTCAGCCGGTGAACTTTCCTCTCTGTAAGTTGAGTTTGCATACTCCTCTTTTTCTCAGTTTTTAAATATTCTGTTTATCTTTTAATTATATATAATCATCATTATTATTGTCAATATTTATAAATATTATATTCAGTTACGTAAATTTTGTTCCCAAAAGTTTTTTGGCATATCACTTTCTTCTATTGGCATTATTGTATATCCTTTTTCTTTTAATTGATTTATTATTCCTTGAAGAGCCTTAACACTTTGTTCCTTTTCATGCATTAAAAGTACAACTTCACTATGTTGACTTAAATATTTATTTACATTATTTACTATAGCTTGCGGAGTTGCCTTCCAATCTTCTGTGTCCAAGTTCCAATCCCAAATTTTAAACCCATCATCAACTAATGCATTGTATGATTCTTCTGGTGCATAAGGTTTACTCCCATAAGGCAGTCTTATTAAGTTTGAGTTTACTTTAGCAACTTTATTTAATGTGTCTTGGCACTTATTAAATTCATTAACAGTATTTTCAGGAGTTTTATATAGTACAGATATGTCGTGACTTACACTGTGAAATCCCATAGAGTGGCCCTCTTGAGCGATTCTTTTTAATTGCTCTGGATGTTGTTTCATATTACCTTCTATCATAAAGAACGTAGCTTTAACATTGTTGCTATCTAGTATAGATAATATTCCATCAGTATATTTAGATGGTCCATCATCAATTGTTATATAAGCAACCTTCTCAGGTTTTGGCTTCGGTCCTCTATTATTTACACTACTTGCTTTCATCATGAGGTCAGTTAATGTCATCGTATCACTTTCTAGCAATTTTATATCTATATTATTTTGTTCATTTGATGTAGCAATTATTTTATCAAACGTGACAAATAATAAAAACAAAAGTAATACAACTGCAGATACACTTAAAAAATAGGTTTTATTTTTCTTTTCATCCCCACTTCCCCTTTGTTTTTTATATTTTAATAAATACTATTAGTTATTATTGACAATTATTTCAATCAATATAGCTAAATTTTATAATTAAACACTGTACTTTAATAGATATGTTTGTACTCAATAAAATATTAGCACAAAAAAAATAAAACTACATTCATGTAGTTTTATCCTATTTCAATCATATCGCCTCTTAATGCATATATAATCTTTTCACATATATTGGTAATATGGTCTCCAATTCTTTCTAAGTATCTAGCAACAAATAGCATCGTTACTCCTTGATCTATATTTACTTCTTTTTCATGCATAACTTTAAGAGTGTGTTCATATATAACATCATATAACTTATCTACTAAGTCATCTTTTAAAGCTGTATTGTATGCAAGCTCTTCATCTCTTTGCTCTAAAGCTCTCTTTGCATCTTTTATCATATCAATACATATGTCTTTCATTTTAGGTATATCTATTAATTCTTTTATATATTCTTCTTTTCCTATTTTTATGACTTCAACTGATATATTTACAGAATAATCTCCTATACGCTCTAACTCTAAACATATACTTTCTAATGCATATATAAATCTTAAATCTTTTGCCATAGGTTGTTTTAATGCCATAAGCTCAATACTTCTATCCCTTATATAATCTCTTAAAGTATCTATTTCATCATCTTTTTCTGAAATTCCTTTTGCTTTTTTAACATCTTTTGTTATCATGCTGTTTACTGAATCTTCTAGGATTTCTTGACTTTTATCAAACATTTTTAGCGTGTAATTTATAAGGGTATTTATATTTAACTCTAAGTTATTGTTGACCATTTTAAGACTCCTTTTTATTGATTATTTTATATTTATTTTATCCAAATCTTCCTGTTATATAGTCTTCTGTACGTTTATCTCTTGGACTAGTAAATATAGTTTTTGTTTCGTCAAACTCTACAACTTCTCCTGATAGGAAAAATGCAGTTTCATCCGATACACGGGCTGCTTGTTGCATATTATGAGTTACTATCACTATAGTATATTTATCTTTTAACTCGTCTATTAATTCTTCCACTTTAGATGTTGATATGGGATCTAGAGCTGAAGTTGGCTCATCCATTAATATTACTTCTGGCTTCATAGCTATTGTTCTAGCTATACAGATACGTTGTTGCTGTCCTCCTGATAATCCTAAAGCTGATTTATTTAATCTATCCTTAACTTCATCCCAAATAGCAGCTCCTCTTAAACTCTCCTCAACAATCTTGTCTAATGTAGCTTTATCTTTTATTCCATGTATTCTAGGCCCATAAGCAACATTATCATATATACTCATTGGAAATGGATTAGGCTTTTGAAATACCATCCCTACTTTCGTACGTAGCTTTATAACATCGTCAGATTTATATATATCTTCTCCGTCTACAGATATTTCTCCTTTTATTTTAACATTTTCAATTAAGTCATTCATTCTATTTAAAGTTCTTAAAAAAGTTGATTTCCCGCATCCTGAAGGCCCTATCAATGCAGTTACTTTATTTTCTTTTATCTGCATGTCTATTCCTTTTAAAGCTTTGTTATCTCCATAAAAAAGTTCTAAGTTTTTTACATTTATTTTTATATTTTCCATCTTAATAGCTCTCCTTACTAAACTTTTTAACTATAAATTTAGCTAAAGTATTTAAACATAATACAATAATTATTAAAACTAAACCTACGCTAGCTGCTTGTTGTATATTCCCAGTTTCTTTGGCAACTAAATAAGATTGAACTGTAAGTGTTCTAGCACTGTCAAATATACTAGTTGGCATTTGTGCTACTGTCCCAGCTGTTAATAATATAGCCGCTGACTCCCCAACTACACGCCCTATCGATAGTATTATTCCTGATAAAATTCCTGGTAATGCACTTGGTACTATTACTTTGTATAGTGTTTGAAATTTTGTAGCTCCCATAGCTAAAGATGCTTCTCTATATCCTTGCGGAACTGTCTTTAATGCTTCTTCTGTTGTACGTATTATTACAGGTAAAATTATTATAGATACTGTTAATGAACCTGCAATAATTGAATATCCCATTTTAAGTGTTATAACAAAGAATATACCTCCAAATAGTCCATAAACTATAGATGGTATACCTGCTAAACTCTCTGTTGCAAATCTTACAATATTAACTATTGTTCCTTTTTTAGCATATTCTTGCAGATATACCGCTGCTAAAACACCTATTGGTGTAGCAACTATTATGGCCAAAAATACTGTATATAAAGTTGTGACGATCATTGGCAGTATTCCACCATCACCACTTGCTGAATAATCACTAGTTAAAAAGTTTAGGTTTATTCCCCCAATACCTTTTATAAATATAAACCCAACTATTACCAACAGCATTCCTATTGTAAATATAGCTGATAACCAAACTGCTGCTTTTAAAAATTTTTCTCTTAATTTTCTCATATTAATTGCCTGCCTTATTAGAAAGTTTACTTAATACTAAGTTTAGTACTAATATAAATATAAATAGTACAACTCCTGTCGCAAATAACATCTCTTGATGTGTCCCAAATGCATATCCCATTTCTAATGCAATATTAGTTGTCAATGGCCTAACACTGTCCATAAGTGAGTTAGGTAAAACCGGTGAGTTACCTGCAACTAGTATTACTGCCATAGTTTCACCTAAAGCTCTTCCAGTCCCTAATACTACAGCCGCTAAAATGCCTGATTTTGCAGCTGGTAAAACTACTTTAAATATTGTTTCAATTTTTGATGCTCCTAAAGCTAAAGAACCTTCTCTGTAAGCATTTGGTACAGCTTTTATAGCAGTTTTCGAAACAGCTATTATTGTAGGTAACATCATTATAGAAAGAACTATTATTACAGCAAATAAACTTTGTCCCTTTGGTAAATTAAATACATCTTGAATAGTCGGAACAATAACTGCTAATCCAAACAATCCATAAAGTACAGATGGTATTCCTGCTAATAAGTCAACTCCAGAACTTATTATGTTTGCTATTTTTTAGGAGCTACTTCTGCGATAAATACTGCCGTAAGAATTCCAATCGGAGCTCCTATTAAAAGCGCACCTATTGTTGATAAAATTGATGCTACTATCATAGGTAAAATTCCATATTGATCTGCGCTTGGAACCCATGAAGTACCTGTTAAAAAGTCTATAAATGAGTATCCCTTTGATATAAATGGTGTAAGTCCTTTATAAAAAACAAAACCTATGATAAGTAATAAGCTAATTACTGCAATTAAAGCACTTATCATAAATACATTTTGCTATTTTTTCTATTGTATACTTTGTGTTGTTGTTTTTAGTTTTAATCAGTTGCTCATTAGCTAACATAAATACCTCCATTTTTTATAACTATTATGATTTCTAATTTATAATTTTAGTTTGTCAACTTTACTATGCTTTGTTCTTTTTAAGTTTTTCTCTACAATTCAATAATAAAGTTTAAATGTTAAGTTTAAATTAGAGTTTTGTTAACTGAAAGTAAAGTATGTTAACTAATCGTAAAAATGACACTTTCAAAACTAAATTAAGTATTTTACAAAAAAAAGAGAATGTTTATTAACATTCTCTCTCTAATTCATTTACTAAATTTTTAAATACATTTAAAGCATTCTCTATAGATTCTTTTTTCTCCATGTCTACTCCCGCAGATTTAAGTTGGTTAAGTGGATATTCTGATCCTCCACTTTTTAAGAATTCTATATACTTTTTAACAGCTACATCGCCTTCTTTTAAGATTTTTTCACTTAAAGCACTAGCTGCTGAAAATCCTGTTGCATATTTGTATACATAGAAATTCGAATAAAAATGAGGTATTCTAGCCCACTCTAATCCTATCGGTTCATCTACTATACAAGATTTTCCATAATATTTTTTGTTTAAATCATAATATATTTCTGTAAATTCTTTAGCAGTTAAAGGTTCTTTATTTTCTACTTTTTCATGAGTTATCTTTTCAAATTCAGCAAACATAGTTTGTCTATATACCGTAGTTCTGAATTGTTCTAAATAATAATTTAAAAGATAAATTCTTTCCTCTTTTGATTTTGAATTTTCTAATAAATAATTTACAAGTAATAATTCATTTAAAGTTGATGCAACTTCTGCTACAAATATTTTATATGATGAATATAAATATTCTTGATTACTTCTTGAGTAATAACTATGCATAGAATGTCCAAGTTCATGAATCAATGTAAACAATGAGTTTAAATCATCTTTATAGCTCATTAATATGTATGGAGATGAATCATAGCTTCCCCACGAATAAGCTCCACCTTGTTTACCTTCATTTTCATAAACGTCTATCCATCTTTCATCAAAAGCTTTTTTAACAACACTTAAATACTCTTCACCTAGTGGTTTTAATGCTTTTAATATTATTTCTTGTGCTTCTTCATAAGTTACCTTCATATCAAAGTTTGATGTTATAGGAACATATAAATCATACATATGCATGTCGTCTATACCTAAATATTTTTTTCTTAAATCTACATATTTATTTAATGTATCTAAACTCTCATCAACTGCATCAATTAAGTTATTGTATACATCTACACTTATATCATCTTGGAATAATGACCCTTCTATCGCAGATTTAAAGTTTCTCATTTTTGCATAGAAAATTTCACTTTTTATTCCACCATATAAAGTTGATGCAAATGTATTTTTATATTCATCGTAAGTTGAATATACTGCATCAAATGCATCCTTTCTAACTCTTTTATCTTTACTCTTTAAAAATGCAGAGTAATTTCCATGAGTAATTTGTACAGTTTCTCCCTTTTCATCTTTTATTTCAGGGAATTTTAAATCTGCAAAAGAAAACATTTCATATACATTTTCAGCTATTCCACTTAGATCTGAAGCTGCTGCTAGTATTTCTTCTTCTTTTTCTGTAAGTGTATGAGGTTTATCTCTTAATATCTCATCTACATGTTTTTTGTAAAAACTTAATTTTTCATCACTTAAATATTCTTGTAATTTTGATTCATCCATTGCTATTATCTCCGGAACCATATATGATGTTGCCATTGATAATTCGGTAGATAACATCTCAGTTTTAGTAGCTTTAGCCTGATTTTCATTTTTTCTAGTGTCTTCATGTTGTTTCATATGAGTATATACATATAAATTTTGAAGTATTCTGGATGCTTTTTCTGAGTCAGTTAATACTTTATAAAGGTTTTCTTTACTGTCAGCAAGTTTTCCTTTATAAGTTTTAAGCTCCCCTATAATTTCATCTACTTTTTTTATATCTTGGTCTATAGCTTCTTGACTTTTATACATAGTGTCTATATCCCATTTAAACTTTTTTCTATAGAAGCTCTATCTAATCCCATAATTTCACTCCTTTGTTTATAATATTTTACAGAACAGCTATTAATATCGCTCCTTCTGATGTGTAAGTTCCCATAACAGGACCTATACTTGATATTATTATGTCCTTATGTTCATAATTTTCTTCTATATGTTTAGCTATTTTTTCAGCTTTTTCTTTACAGTTTGAATGTCCTATAACTAAAGTTTTGTTTTTTATATCATGAACATTATTTTTTACCTTCTCAAATAGCTTTTTCATGCTATTACCTTCGCCTCTTGCTTTATCTATAGGTTTAACTAATCCTTCTGATATTTCTATTATAACTTTAAAGTTAAGCGCATTTATTAATTTTCCAGCAATAGGATTTACTCTTCCACCTTTTATAGCGTTTTCAAGCGTATCTAACGCACCATAAAAAGCTATATCTCCTTTTATATCCTCTAAGTATTCAACTACTTCTTTTAAACATTTTCCCTCTTCTATTAATTTGTTAGCTTTATAAACCATTAATCCAACTCCTATAGATCCACTTAATGAATCTACAACAGCTATCCTTTTTTCACTATCAGGATTATGTTCTAAGTATATATTTTTAGCTAATACAGCACTACTATAAGTACTAGATAATTTAGAAGTAAGTGTAATAATTAATATTTCCTCTTCTTCACAGTCAAACATTTCTATGAATCTCTCAGGAGATGGACTTGATGTCTTAGGTAATTCTTTACACCCCTTCATTTTCTCATAAAACGTTTCTTCAGTAATTTCTTCTCCGCCTATATAGTTTTCCTCTCCAAATGCTATATTGATTCCTACAACTTTTACTCCCATTTCATCTAGTAGTTCTTTAGGGAAATCAGTTGACCCTTCAATTATTACTCTTATGTTTGTCTTCAATTCATACACCTCGATTTTAATTATAGCTATATCTTATTTTATATATTTTAATGTAAATAATCTACACTTATTATATTTTTTAAGTCATTTAATTCTAATATTATCTTTTCTACCATAATTCGTCTATCATAAACAATGAAAAAGTTTATTATATAATCATTTTCTCCACTAATTACATCAATATTACTAACATTTATTTGAGACTTTTCAAGTTTATTATATATTGTGGAAATAATATTTACATTATCTACCTTTATAGTTAATATGTTTTGTTTTTTTCTAAAAACTACCTTATCTATATTTTTAATATATATAGTGTAACCATTACAAATAGCCATGCTGATATTCCTAATATATATTGCCCATACCCTATAGCAATTCCTATACATGCTGTTGCCCATATTCCTGCTGCCGTAGTAAGACCTCTTATTCCGCTTGAATTTTTAAGTATAGCTCCCGTTCCTAAAAAACCTATACCTGATAATACTTGAGCTGTTAATCTTGATGGATCTAAATTTGTTTTTGAACTATATTCCATAAATAATATTACAGATGTTATAGATGTTATACATGATCCTATTGAAACCAAAATATGAGTTCTAAACCCTGCAAATTGATATGACTTTTCTCTCTCAAGTCCAGTTAGTCCTCCTATAATAAGCGCTATTAATAATCTAGTTAAAATTTCAGTAGGTGATATTTTCCTCCCCCTCCTTTATAGTTAGGTATTTTTATATTTATATTTGTAGAGGTTAGTCCATTATTACGACTATATTTTAACCTAAAATAAAAAGGACTATTTAAATAGTCCTTAATCTTAATCACACATATTTTGCTTTACTATATTTATATGAGTAGGGTAAGCTATATTTATTCCATTATTTCTAAATGTTATGAGTATCTGCAACTTTGTGTCTTTAAGTACTGTAAAGTACTTATGAGATTGAACAATTCCAGTTATAGTGTACTTAGCTCCTACAGACTTTTCCTCAATATCTGTAACTCCATATACACTAAATGACCCAGCATTTTCCTTACCCTTTTTTGTATGTAAAATTCTTTATGTCTTTCATTTAATATATCACATACCTCTTCTAAAGACTTAATAACTTCCAAAGGATCTTCTTGATATGGAACTCTAACACTTACAACTACTCGCATATTTTTTCTGCTATAATTTCTAATACTAATAATATTTCCATTTGGGATGGTTACTCTTCTTAAATCCCAATCTCTTAAGCTAGTGCTCCTAAGCCCTATTTCTTCTATAGTTCCTCTGAATTTTTCATTTATATAAACAAAGTCACCAACTTGTATTTGCTTCTCAAATATTATAAAAAAACCATTAAATATATCTTTAAGTATACTTTGAGATGCAACCCCAGCTATCAATCCCACTATACTCGCTCCTGTAACCAAAGTACCAAATTTAGTTACATCAACTATATTAAATTCTTTTAACAATAATATTATTGTCAAAATAAATATAATATAATATGACATTGAGCATAAAAGACTGTTTAAAGTATTTTCATACCTTACGTCAAATCTAGTAAATTCAAATAGTTTTTTTAAAAAGTATTGTATTAATTTTAATAAAACGTAAGCACAAACAATTATAATAACTGAGTTTATTAATTTTGCCAAAATCATGATTAATACCTTTCTTTTAACAATTTCTATATCTCAATTATTAATTATTAACTCTATATTTAAATCATATACCTAATCAAACCAGTTTATATATCAATTTTTCCACGCGCAAAAAAGCCTTCTCTTTATTTAGAAGACTCTTTGCTAAGCTGTATATACTTATTTATCGCTTGATCAATTTTATTACTCGTACTAACCAACTCGTCTTTAAATATATCCGGGTATTCTATATAAGTGTTTATTTCTTCCCTTAAAGCTTCTATTTCTTTCTTTAGTAAAACCAGTTCATTTTTAGTCATATTATCACCATAGTTACAAATTTGTATATATTCATTTATATTTTAACAAGGTTTTCCCTAGTGTGTCAATAAACGTTTTTATCAATATTAGATAACTTTCCTACTGTAAATTTCGAAGCAATTCCAACAAACAAGCCAGTTATTACAGATGCAAATAACATATATGGTAAATATCCAAATATCATACCATTTTTTATTATCATTCCAGCCACCGCTAACTGCCCTATATTATGACCAATAGCTCCTATAACACTTACCCCTATTAATGAAAATTTATTAATTTTTAAAGCTAGGTACATAAATATCAAACTTAGATATGACCCTGCTATACTAAACAGTAAGTACGATATAGGTCCTGCAAATATAGATGACATAATCACCCTTACAGATAAAATTATAAATGTATCTTTTATCCCAAATAAAACTAAAGAAGTTAATGTAACTATGTTTGCGATCCCTAACTTAGCGCCTGGAAATATAGCAATTAGCGGATTCGGCATGTAGCTTTCTATTATATACAATATTAAGCTGTATCCAACCATCAATGACATATGAGCCAATTTTTTAGTCTTCATATATTTTGCTCCCCCCTTAGTTGAAATTTTCTATTACCTATATATTACCATAGTCTTAAAGTAAGTTTTTTAATTATTTTTTTTAATCTTTTCACTATTTATTGACTTTTTGAATATTAATGGTATATTTATATTATAATTAATTGAGAATGAAACTCATTAGGAGGTGCTAATGATGACTGTTTACGATTTAAAAGTCGGCGAAAAAGGTATCATTAATAATATATATGGAAACGAAAAATTAGCTAAAAGATTATTAGCTCTTGGATGTATAAATGAAACTGAAATAGAAGTAAGAAAAATCGCTCCATTAGGAGATCCTATATTAGTTCGTTTTAGAGGGTTTGATTTAGCGATAAGAAAGAGTGACGCAAAAAACATTAGCTTAAAATAGGAGGTATCATCGTGATTAATGTTGCATTATTCGGTAATCCTAACGTTGGTAAAACTACAGTGTTTAATATTCTTACTGGATCTAAACAATATGTAGGTAACTGGCCTGGAGTTACTATAGAAAAAAAAGAAGGATTTATAAATGAAGATATTAAGGTTGTAGATCTTCCTGGTATATACGCTATGGATACATTCTCTAACGAAGAAAAAGTATCTAAAAGATTTTTAGAAAGTGGAGATGTAGACTTAATATTAAATATAGTAGATGCATCTAGCTTAGATAGAAACTTATATTTAACTACTCAGCTTATGCAATACAATAAGCCAATTATATTATTACTTAATATGATAGATGTTGCAGAAGCTAAGGGTGTACACATAGACCCAGCAAAGCTTGAAAAAGAATTAGGGGTTAAAGTAATACCTATAGTTGCTAAGAAAAAAGAAGGTCTTGAAAATATATCTAATGAAATAAAATCATGTTTAAATACAACTTTTAATTATAGAAAAGATTTTGGAAACGAAATAAATACCTATAAGGAAATCGAAAAAATATTAAGTAAATCTATGAAGTCTAATTCTAAAAAGAAGGAAAGTATTAGTAGTAAATTAGATAATATAATATTAAATCCTATATTAGCTTATCCTATATTTGTTTTAGCACTATTAACACTTTTTAAATTTACATTTGAATGGGTCGGTGGTCCTCTTCAAACATTAACAGAAACTTTAATAGATACTTATATAGCTACACCTGTAGATGCTCTATTAGCAAATTCTAGTCCTTGGTTCCATTCACTAATAGTAGATGGATTAATAGGTGGATTAGGTGGAGCTCTACCATTCTTCCCATTAATATTTGTATTATTCTTAGGAATGTCATTCTTTGAGGATAGCGGATATATGGCTAGAACAGCATTCTTAATGGATAACATAATGAAAAAAGTTGGTTTATCTGGTAAAGCATTTATACCTATGATAATGGGATTCGGTTGTGCTTCTCCAGCAATAATGGCTACTAGAACTTTAGAAAGTGAAAAAGATAGAAAAGTTACAGCACTTATTGCTCCGCTTATGACTTGTGGTGCTAAAGTACCTGTTTACGCATTATTTGTTTCTGTATTTTTCCCTAAAAATGCAGCTGTTGTAACTACATCTTTATATCTATTAGGTATCGTAATTGCAATAATAATAGCTTTAATATTAAATAAAACAGTATATAAGGCCGATATAGAACCTTTTGTTCTAGAGTTGCCAGAATACAAACTTCCAACTCTAAATGCTTTATTTAAAAATACATGGAATAAAGCTAAAGGTTTCTTAATAAAAGTTTGTACAATAATGTTTGCTATGTCTGTTGTTATATGGGCTTTATCATCGTTTAACTTCAGCGGATTTACTAGTGATATAAATAGTAGTTTCTTAGCTTTACTAGGAGGTTTAATAGCTCCTATATTTGCTCCTTTAGGGTTCGGAGATTGGAGAGCAGGAGTTTCTATATTGACAGGTATAAGTGCAAAAGAAGTTGTTATAAGTACAATGGAAATTGTGTATGGAGATTTAAAGACAGTTTTACCAACAGTGTTTACAAGTGTTTCAGCATATGGATTCTTAGTATTCTCTGCTTTATATACTCCATGTATAGCAGCTTTATCTACAATGAGAAAAGAATATGGGAATAAGATGATGATTATATCGGCAACTTATCAATTCGCTGTAGCTTGGATTGCAGCGTTCATAGTTAAAGTTATAGGTTCTTTATTAGTTGAAGGAGCTTCAATATCTTCTATAATAGAGTTCTCAGTTGGAGGTATAATATTATTAGCAGCAGTATTTATCCTTTATAAAAATATGAAAGCAAAAAGTAATGGATGTTCTGGTTGCTCTGGTTGCGGAGGTAGCAATTCTTGCCCTAGCAGCAAAAATAAAATGACAAGTTAATAAATTTAATATATAAATAAAAAAGATGGGATTTGATCCCATCTTTTTTATTTATATATTAGAACTTAACATCTATAGTTATGTTTTTTCCACCTCTATTTACTTCTACCTTAGCTTTATCTCCAACTGAGAATTTATATAATGCTTTATTTAAATCACTCATTGATGTTATTTTTGTATCTCCAACCTTTGTTATTACATCTCCTGCTTGTATTCCTGATTTTTGTGCTGGAGTATTAGCTACTACTTCTGCTATATAAACCCCTTCATCAGCAGCTAAGTCAGTTCCTGTTGTTGTTTCGAATGTTTTTACATCTATACCTTTTATACCTAATGTTACTTTTTCAAATTTCCCATCCTTGATTATTTGCTCTACTATAGGTTTTGCTGTATTTATAGGTATTGCAAATCCTAATCCTTCTGCTCCAGATGCTTTAGCTGTGTTTATACCTATAACTTCTCCTTTATCATTTAATAAAGGTCCTCCGCTGTTCCCTGGGTTTATACTTGCATCCGTTTGTATAAGCCCTGTCATATTAGATTGCTCTGTTTGTATACTTCTATCTAATCCACTTATTATTCCTTGTGTAACACTTTTTTGGAATTCTAATCCTAGTGGATTTCCTATTGCTACTGCTAAATCTCCAGTTCTTACAGAATCACTATTTCCTAAGTCTGCTACAGGAAGTCCTGTCTTATCAACTTTTACAATAGCTAAATCTATAGTTGGGTCATTCCATAAAACTTTTCCCTTTGAAGTTGATCCATCATTAAATAAAACATTTACATCAGATGCTTTTCCATCAGATACAACATGTGAATTTGTTAATATGTATCCTTTAGAATCTACAATAAATCCTGTTCCAACACCTTGTGATTGCTGTGGTATTGCAAATATATTATTAGTATCTATTGTAGTAGTTGTTATACCTACTACAGAAGGCATTGCCTTATCAGTTACCGCATGATATATATTTTCACTTTTAGTTCCTTCATTTACAACGATATTTTGTTTATTTCCATCAGATTTAGATGATAGCTTATCCCCAAGTATAAAAGCTGTTATAAAACTTCCAACCATAGCACTTATTATACTAACTATTATAATAAGAGTTATACTAGTCTTCTTTCCACTACTCATATATTTATCCCTCCTATTTAATTTTTATATTATTTTACTTTTGTATTATTATTATTTTTTAATGCTTTTATATTCTTAAATATAAAAAACACTATACAGTTAATTTCTGTATAGTGTTTATTATATAACTGTATCCTTAATTAAACCTTAATTGTTTAATCTTTTTTCTAATTCAGCTCTTTCTTTTTCAAAACCAGGCTTTCCTAATAAAGCAAACATATTTTTCTTATATGCTTCTACTCCTGGTTGATTAAATGGATTTACCCCTAATAAATATCCACTTATTGCACATGCTTTTTCAAAGAAGTAAACTAAGTATCCAAAGTTATACTCATCTAATTGAGGTATATTTACTATTAAGTTTGGAACATTTCCATCTGTATGTGCTAATAAAGTTCCTTGGAAAGCTTTTTTATTTACAAAATCAACAGTCTTGTTAGATAAGTAATTTAGGCCATCTAAATCTATTTTTTCTTCATTTATAGTTATTTCTCTTCTAGTTTTTTCAACATTTAAAACTGTTTCAAATATTATTCTTTTACCCTCTTGTATATATTGTCCCATAGAGTGTAAATCTGTTGAGAAATCTACTGAAGCTGGATATATACCTTTATTATCTTTTCCTTCACTTTCTCCGTAAAGTTGTTTCCACCACTCTCCAACATAATGTAAGCTTGGCTCATAATTTACCATTAACTCTACATCTTTACCTTTTCTATGAAGAATATTTCTAGCTACAGCATATTGATAACTGTAGTTTGATTCTAAATCAGGATTAGAAAAATCATCCATTGCATCTTTTGCACCTTGCATCATAGCATCTATATTTATATCACAAACTGCTATTGGTAATAATCCAACAGGAGTTAATACAGAGAATCTTCCACCAACATCATCAGGTATTACAAAACACTCATATCCTTCTTCATTTGCTAGGGATTTTAATGCACCTTTCTTAGAATCAGTTGTAGCATATATTCTTTTACTAGCTTCTTCTTTTCCATACTTTTTCTCTAAGAAATCTTTGAATACTCTAAATGCGATAGCTGGTTCTGTTGTAGTCCCAGATTTAGATATAATATTTATAGATACATCTTTATCTTTGATTATATCCAGTAAATCTAACATGTATGTAGAACTTATATTTTGACCTACAAAATAAACTTCTGGAGATTTTCTTTCTTCTTTAGTTAAGTTATTTCTAAATGAGTGTCCTAATGTTTCTATTGCAGCTCTTGCTCCTAAGTAAGATCCACCTATTCCTATAACTAAAAGTACATCTGAATCTTCCTTTATTTTTTGTGCAGCTTTTTTTATTCTATCAAACTCTTCTTTGTCATAATCACTAGGTAAGTTTACCCAACCTAAGAAATCGTTCCCCTCACCAGTTTTATTATGTATCATTTCATGAGCAACTTTTACATACTCACTCATACAATCGATTTCTTTTTGGTTAAAAAAACCTATTGAATTACTATAATCAAAACTTAATTTTTCATAGCCCATTACCTTCCTTATCTCGTTAAAAATTTATTATATAGAAAATTATATCAAACAATATGTATTTTTCCAAATTAATTATAATATTTATTTATAATTTAATTATAATATTTTCAATTATTCATTTATATATACAAAACTCCTGTATATTTTTTATACAGGAGTTTGTCGATAATTATATTATTGTTTTTCTAATTTATTTGCTATAACTTGTTGAGCTATATTAACCGCATGGTCTGATATTCTTTCAAGGTTAGATATTAAATCTAAGAATATAATTCCGCTGTCTATACTACATAAACTATTATTTAATCTATGTATATGATTTGCTCTACATGATTTTTCCATTATATCAACTTGTTCTTCCATCTTTATAACTTTACAAGCTAAGTCTACATCATAAGTTTTCATAGCTTGTAATGCATAATCATAAGTTGTTATAACTTTATTGTATAATTCTCTTACTTCTTCAGTTCCTTGCTTAGATAATTTTAAATCTGAATCAATTATATCTTGAGCTAACTCAGCTATATTTTCAGCATGGTCCCCTATTCTTTCTATATCATTTACTGTATTAAATAAAGAATCTACTATATCTCTAGCATCTTCATCTAAATGAGCTTTTGATAATTTAAGTAAATAGTTTAGAATTCCCTTTTGTAATTCATTTACTATTTTTTCATTTTTAAATGATTTATCTATATTCTCTTGAGATTGTTCTAAAAATCCATCTAGTGCATAATTTACACTTTCTTTAGCTTTTTTACCCATTCTTAAAGTTTCTTTAACTACACTTGCTACAGCTATTGACGGTGTCTCAACTATTCTATCATCTAGATACTTTATAGCTTTGCTTTCATCTTCTTCTCCATCTTTATCTGGAACAAGTTTTATAGCAAGATTTATGATAAACTTCGTAAATGGAAGTAATATAATAACTGATATTATATTGAATAATGTATGAGTATTAGCTATTTGTCTAGCTACATCACCAGGATTCATATTAGTTACAAAGCTTACTACTGGTTTGTTTAGTACTATTAAGAATACTCCCGTACCTAAAACATTGAATATTAAGTGCATAACCGCTGCTCTTTTAGCATTTCTAGAAGCTCCAACACTTGATATTAACGATGTAACGCATGTCCCTATATTTTGTCCGTATAATATAGGTAATGCTGCATTTAAAGGTATTAATCCTTGTGATGCTAATGCTATAAGCATTCCCATAGAAGCACTTGAACTTTGAACTATCGCTGTTATACCAAATCCTAATAATAAACCTAGTATCGGATGATCTCCAAACCCTATTAATAAGTCTGTAAATCCTTTGTATTCAGCCAATGGTTCAACTGCATTCTTCATAAAGTCCATACCAGTAAATAATATACCAAATCCAATTAATATTTCTGCTATGTTTTTAACTTTTGGCTTAGATGCAAATAAATATAAAATAATACCGATCCCTAATGCTATAGGTGCCATTCCATTTAAGTCAAACGATACAAGCTGAGCAGTTACAGTAGTTCCTATGTTAGCTCCCATTATAACACCTATTGCTTGTGTTAAGCTCATTATACCTGCATTTACAAATCCAACTACCATAACAGTTGTTGCACTACTACTTTGTATAACTGCAGTAACAAATGCACCTACAAGAACTCCCATAAATAAATTACTAGTAAGAAGTTCAACTATTCTTTTAAGTTTAGATCCTGCTGATTTTTCAAGACCTTCTGCCATTAAATTCATTCCATATAAGAATAAACCTAACCCTCCCATAAGGCTAATTACTATATCCAATTTCAGTTCCTCCTCGAAATATTATACTATTAGTCTACAAATATAGCGCCTTATACATTTTATCAAACACCTTGTTTAGTTTTGTTAAATCTATGTTAAATATTAAAAATATATTAAATATTTATTAAATTACCGTTAAATTTTCATTTCAGAATATTTAGAAATAATTTTTTCAGCACACTTTATTCCATCTACAGCTGCGGTTACTATTCCACCTGCATATCCAGCTCCTTCTCCACTAGGGTATAGATCTTTAACATTTACAGATTCCAATGTTTGCTCGTCCCTAACTATTCTTATAGGTGCAGAAGATCTAGTTTCTACCCCTGTTAGAACTGCATCGTTCATAGCAAATCCATTTAACTTTTTATCTAGTAAAAGTAATCCTTCTTTCATTGTGTCACATACAAATTCCGGTAAACAGCCTCTTAAATCTATAAATTCATATCCTGGTTTATATGACGGTCTTACAGATCCTAATTCAGTACTTACTCTATCATTTAAAAAATCTCCTACCAATTGAATTGGAGCTTTATAGTTTTTACCACCTAGTTCAAATGCTAATCTTTCATATTTTTCTTGGAAGTAAACTCCCGCTAACGGATGATCACTTTCAAAGTCCTCTGTAGTAACATTTACTAAAACTGCACTATTTGCGTTCTCTTGATCTCTAGCATGTTCACTCATCCCATTAGTAACAACTTGTCCTTCTTCAGATGCTGAGGCTATTACAGTCCCTCCTGGGCACATACAGAAAGTATATATACTTCTTCCATTTGATGTATGCTCAACTAATCTGTAATCCGCTGCACCTAATCTAGGATGATCATGAAACTCTTTATATTGAGATTTATTTATTAATGTTTGAGGATGCTCTATTCTTGCTCCTACAGCAAAAGGTTTTTGAGTTATTTTTACACCTTGTTCATATAACATCTTATACGTATCTCTAGCACTATGACCTATTGCAAGTATTACAGCCTCTGTTTCTAAAGTTTCTTTATCATTTATAATTACAGATTTTATTTCGTTATTTTCTATATCTATCTTTGTAACTTTAGAATCAAATTTAACTTCTCCGCCTAGTCTTATAATTTCTTCTCTTATATTTTTAACTACTTCTTTTAATATATCCGTTCCAACATGTGGCTTATATGAATACAATATCTCTTCTGGAGCTCCAAAGTTAACAAGTTCTTCTAGGACCTTTCTACATCTTATATCCTTTATTCTAGTAGTTAATTTCCCATCTGAAAATGTTCCTGCTCCACCTTCACCAAATTGAACATTAGATTTTGAATTAAACTTTCCATCTTCCCAAAACTTTTTAATATCTTCTGTTCTTGTATCTACATCTAGTCCTCTTTCAAGTAGTATTGGATTATATCCTCTTTGAGCTAAAACTAGTGCTGCAAATAATCCAGCTGGTCCACTGCCTATTACTACAGGTCTATTTTTTAACTTTTCAGTACCACTTTTCACATTTGCATATGATTTTTCTTTAACCTCTACAACATCTTTAATCTTCGATTTTTTCAATATGTTATTTTCATGCTTAAGTTCTACATCAACAGTGTAAACAAAATCTATTTTGCCTTTTCTTCTAGCATCTATAGATTCTTTATATATATTATAATTAAGTAATTCTTTTCACTAATTTTTAATTTTTTTAATAACATAGGTTTTATATTATCTAAGCTTTCATTTATATCTAATTTAATATTAGAAACTCTTAACATGTCCTACCTACCTTTCTTTAGTAAAAATAAAAGCTAGGCTTCGTAGGGCCTAGCTTTTATGGTAAATTCTAATTATATTGTTACTTAATCTCTTTGAGTTATTAACCCTCTTATAACTTTCATGTTGTTAAATACTTTTTCTAAGAAATTCTCTGCCTCTTCATTATCTAGTAATGCTATTTGAGTTTGCTCATCATCGTTTATACCGTTTTGTTCACAGTATTGTTTTGCTATACTTACTAATTCATTTTTATCGCTATCACATAATTCAAATTCTTTATAATCTATAATTATGTATTGCATCGCCTTTTCTAAACTGCTTTCGTTGTACCCTATTTCTATATGGTATATTACTGCATATAAATTCTCAGGAGTTTCATTTCCCTTATATACTGGTACCGCTGGATTAGATTTTATATAACTTGTTGATACAGCAATTGCTTTTCCTAAATTAAGACTCATCTATATACCTCTTTCTGTATATTTTAAATTAAGTTTTTACTACATTTTTAAGTCTTTATGTCTCTTACCTAAAGTACTTGGACTTATGTCATATTTTTTAGAGATTTGTGATTGAGTTACTGTTTGTCCATTTTCTTTCTTAATGTGATATTCTACTGCTGCTGCCCATCCATTTTCAGAACCTTTTATTTCGCTATTTTTAGCTTTATATTCGTTCCAAAACTCTAAACAGTTTTCTAGTATATCACTTTCAACTTGAGCTTTAAGTAAAGCTGAAACTGAACATTCATTTTCATCAATCATTTCTTTAACTTCTTCTTGTTTTTTAGCTTTAACGTCTTTTTGATCTTTAAGATATTCAGCTATGTTAGGATCTAGTAATTGTTGAATGTACTTGTAAAGTATATGAGTATGATATATTAAGAAAGTTTTTATATCTTTATATAAATCTTCATATTGGCTAAAGAAATGATTTATATCATTTACTATTACATCTTTAACAGCATCTGATATACTTACTGTAACGTCTAATAACAGATGAGATTCTCCTACTTCAACTATTCTAGCTATTATACAGTCACCTTGATTAAATCCATTTAATAGATTTATATCTTCAGTGTATATTTCGTCTCCTGTTATAGCATCTTTTAATAAGATTCTATCTTCTAACTTTTCTTTTATAACATACACACTTACATAAGATTCAAACAAGCTTTTTAGTATATCTACTTCTGGCTTAGTTAAACTATTTTTATTTTCTTCAAAAAAGTCTACAGTTATAACTTTTTTATTTTCCATTATATGGTCTTGTATAAAGTATGTATTAAAGAAGCTTTCAAACTTACCATTACATTTTCATCATCTAATATATAAAACATTTCTTGTGCTTTTTTATACTCTTCTTTAAACTTTGGCTGTCTTGAATATTCATATAGTTTTGAGTACAGTTGTGAATATTGTTTTTGTGAAAGTACAATTTTTCTACTAGCTCTCTCCGACACAACATCTTTATTTAAACAGCATTTTTTATATTTTTTCCCGCTTCCGCATGGGCATAACTCGTTTCTCCCTAACACTGTTACTTTCACTCCTTCATTTCTAAATTTAAATACAATTTATAATTATATCATCTTTCCCTCAATGATTCTACACTATAAAGGTATTTTATTGATTTTAGGCGATTTTTTATTGATTTTCTGTATAATTCCATCTAAAATTGCCTCATTATATTTGTTTTTCGCATCATCTATCATAATTTCATTTACTGAGTTAATTATCTTTTCTACATTTTCTTTTAAATTTAACTCCCTTATTCTTTCCTCCATACTATTTATGTAAAATTTTTTTATATTTTCAACTAATTTATTTTCATCATTAATATATATATCTTTTAACTTTATATCGTGCTGAAATTTTTTTATTTCAAGGTATTCATCATCTTCAGATTTTGATAAGAGTTCAGCAAAATCTGCTTCATTAATACCCTTATTTATATTTTTAAATTCTTTTATCAACATGTAATTGTTGTATCCCAACAAATGCCCTTTTAAATATGAATACAATATAACTTTTTTCCTATCGGTCTTTATTAAATCATAAACATCTTTAGATATTTTCTCTATGTTATCTATGTCTTTACACTTTTCATTAATTATTTGACTAAATTCATCCATTATATTTAATGTCCAAATATATATGCTTATCTTTTCTATATCTACACCATAAAACTTTTTACATATGTAAGTATACTTTGTGTTTCCATTTTTAAGAAAATCATATTCGATATCATTTATATAATCGTTTAAAAAAAGTATATTATTATCCATTGGAGTCCTCCTTAAGAATTCGTAGAATATTCTTATATATTAAGTTATTCTACATAAAACATAGGAAAACCTTTCATATCACTTTTACTTTAAATTTGCAATCTATAATATTTTCATCTATTTTTGTTATATTTATACTATCTATGGTTATTTTTTTCTTTGAATTATTTATATTTCAATACTCTGATATATTAATTTCCTATCTCCATTTATTTCTCCTTCAAGCTCTATTTCATTATCACTATTTAAATCTGTCTTGATATATTTTATAGTTGCAATGTCTTTAAATTGTTTTTGAATACTTATAACTATATCTTCTCTATATACATCTTTTAACCTTTGTTCTTTTTCATCTTGTAGCTTTTTTATAACTTTAATTTGATTATCTAACAACTTTTCTTTTTTATCCAGCTTCAAATATATAAAACTAAAATTTAAAACTAAAATAATACTAAAAAAATATTTATGTTTATTTTATTTTTCTTTGTCTTCATTTTTAACTCCTAAAAAAACTACTTATTTCAAATTCATATATATTTTCATTGTTATTTATAAAATCTATATTAGCTTCCTTTGTGTTTTCTATTTCATCAACTATATCTAAGTAATTTTTTATTTTTTCAAAATCATTGGTTTCGCCTTTAAATCTTAATTTTTTATTTTTCATTTCTACACTTTTTAATTCGCTAGCATCCATTAAATTCAGTATACTAGATAGTTTTGATGTGGTTTGTTTTATATTTGAAGTTTCTTTATTTTGTTCAATACAATTTAAAACAGATTTTCTTTCTGTCACGTTTTTCTTCTAACTTTTGAATTTTATAAAATTTATTTAAATTAATACAATTGTAATACTATAATGCTAATTAGTATTAATTTTCTTTATCTATTTCCTTATTATAAAATTTCTCATCTTCGTAAAAAAGTTTAATATTTTTTCATTTTTCATAACTATATCAATCCTATATTATTAATAAAATTATTTAATTCATCTTGTTTTGCATCTTTTAAAAAAGTTTATTTAGCTTAAATTTTGTATTTAAATTTTTTATAAGTTCACAGTTTTGAAAACCGTAGTAATATATTTTCCCATAATTATTTTCAATTTCATTATTCAAAAACTCATATACATTCATATTATTTAATGTGTATGAGTTTATAATAAGTTTATTTTTTATTAAATTTACATTGGTGTATTGTCTTCCTATATCTAAAATTAAATTATTTTCTCCTTCTATTTCAATATCTTCGTTATATATAAGTTTATTTAATATATCAAAATTAACACTTAAGCTTATAGGTTTAAATTTCAATGATTTAGCTAGTTCTCTATAATTTTTCATAAGGGATATTGGCATAAGTATAGCCTGTACATCTAGGTAATCTTCTTCTTTTTTTAATATATTGTACTTTAATATATAATCTTTAATATTTATAGGTAGATATTCACTTAACTCATATGCTATAAGCCCCTTTATATCGCCCTTGTATCCAGTGTTTATTACTTTAACATTCCTATTTATTATACTTTCATTTTGAACTGCAAAAGATATTCTTCTACATGGTATTTTGAAATTATTTAATTCATTTTTTATTATTTTACTTAACTTGTTAATATCTAAAATCAATCCATTTTGGTCTATTTGGTTAAACTCAAAAGTTTTCATATTTATAAATTTAACATAGCCAAAATACTTTTCTATAACAAGCATTTTAATTGTATTTTCTTTTACCTCTAAAGTTAATGTTTTTATTTTCATCACCTCTATACTTTATTCTTGTTCGTTTTTAGGATAAAAAGTTTGTCCATCTACTTTCACTTTTATATCTCCATTTTCTTTACATACTTCAAAGTTTTTATCTTTTTGACTTTGAACTTTAGGCTTGCCTTCTAAATAATTATTTTCAACTAAATAATCTATACTAATTTCATCTTCAGATACATCACTATTTATTGCTAATTTTGCAGCTGTAGCTATATTGTTAGCAGTAACGTAATCTGCATTTATCTTGCTATTTTTTCAACATCACCAAACTTGACTAATGCAATGCTTGATAGTACTCCAAGTATTGCAACTACAATTACAAGTTCTATTAATGTGAACCCTCTTCTTTTTTTCATAATTATCTTCTTATCTATTTTCATTTTACTTCTCCTTTTATTTATTTTTATTCAAATGAAGTTACTGCATCAAATACAGGCGTCATTATAAAAACTAGTAAAGTTCCTATAACTAATCCTAAAACTAAAACAATAATAGGCTCTATTAGTTTAATTATTTTACTAGTCAAATTATCTAAATTATTTTCATAATTTGTATTTATATTTCGTAAGCAATGTTCCATTTTACCTGTTTCTTCACCTACTTCTATCATAGATATCACTATTTTAGGAAATACTTGTGACTTATCTAATGAGAATGCTATGCTGTTACCTTTTTGAATTAAGCTTTTTGATATATTTAATTTCTGTGCCATATATTTGTTACTTATTACATCACAAGATATATCTAGGGCCTTTGTAATTTGCACTCCACTACTTATCAATATGTATATACACCTTATAAATTTATTCACTTCTATAGTTTGAATAATATTTCTAGTTAATTTAAATTCAAATAATTTCTTATCAAAATACATCCTAACTTTATATTCTTTTTTAAACATGTAAATTAGAAGCCCTATAATAGCACCTACTATTAAAAAAATTATTTTATAATGATTTCTTAAGTTCATAGAAAAATTTATTAAAATCTTAGTAGTTAGAGGCAAGTTACTTTCACTTCCAATAAATGATTGTTGAAATTTGGGGACAGTATATATTAATGTAAATAAAATTACACATATACATGTAAGAATTAATGCTATAGGATATACCATAGCCAAGATTAGTTTTCTTTTGAATTCATATTCTTTTTTATAATAATCAGATAAATTCATTAAGATTTCATCTAATTTACCACTTACTTCACCTGCTTTAACCATATTTATGAAAAACTTGGAAAACTTAGCTGAATTTTTAAATGATAATGATATAGGATTTCCTTTTTGAAGATTATAATTTATACTTTTTAGAATTGGTTTTAATTTTTTACTGCAATTTAATTGAATTGTATTTAGAGAGTGCGTAATTTCACATCCAGATGAAATCAACATCCCTAATTGATTACATAAAACAGATAGGTCTTTGTCTCTTAAATTTTTGTTATTTTTATTTTTTATCAATTTTATATTTGCTATTTTTAAATTTTTTTCTATTGCATATACTTTTAATTCTTTTTCTGAATCAAAACTTAATTTTTTCCTTGATCTGTTTCCATTCTTATCATATACTATACACTCATATAGAGACATTTGCTTCACCTCTATTTAATATAGCTCTAGCACTTATAATTTCTTCTATTGTTGTTATGTTTTCATTAATTAAATATGAGCAACTATCTAAAAATGTAATCATATTATTTAATCTAGCAGTATTATAAATATCTTCTATGTTCTCTTGACTCATTATAGCATTTCTAATATCTTTATCCACTTCTACTATTTCATACAGTGCTACTCTTCCTTTATATCCAGTATTATTGCAATCCCTACAGCCCTTAGCCTTTTTAACTTTTAGATCCTTATGTACTTTTAGATATTTAGATATATTTGTTTCTATAGTTTCTTCATAACTACAATTTTTACATACACGCCTGATTAATTTTTGAGATATTATCCCGTTTAATGTTGATGCAATTAAATACCTCGGTATACCCATATCAAGCAATCTATTTATTGACTCAATAGCATTATTAGTATGCATGGTACTTATTACCAAGTGGCCTGTAGAAGCAGCTCTAATGGCTATTTGAGCAGTTTCTTTATCTCTTATCTCTCCTACCATTATTACATCTGGATCTTGTCTTAATATCGACCTTAATCCTTTTGAAAAAGTTAATCCTATTTTTGTATTTACCTGAGTCTGATTTATACCTTCTATCTTGTATTCAACTGGATCTTCTATTGTTACTATATTTTTATCCATAAATTTAAAATCATTTAATATTGAATATAAAGTTGTTGTTTTGCCACTTCCAGTAGGCCCTGTTATAAGCAATATACCACTCATCTTATTAACTATATTTCTAATCTTATTTACAGCAATATTTGAAAATCCAATTTCTGATTTATTCTTTAGAAATTTATTTCTATTTAATATTCGAATCACCACTTTTTCCCCATGAACAGTAGGTATAGTAGATAATCTAAGGTCTAATATATTTCCATTAATTTTTTTATCTATTCTTCCATCTTGAGGCAATCTCTTTTCAGCTATATCTAATCCTGCAAGTAATTTTATAACTGTAACTAATTGCATATGCATATCTTTGGAGTAGTTATAAATCTCTTTTAAGTTCCCATCTACTCTCATTCTAATTTTTAGATTATCCTCAAATGGTTCTATATGTATGTCACTTGAGTTAAAATTTAATGCTTTACATAACATCTCATTTAATACACTTTGGTAGTAGTCATCATTATTTATATCACAATCTGAATAATATATTTTTATAGCTTCTTTTATTTTCAATTCATCTTCTAATTTAAAGACTATATTTCTTCTAGTTGCTAATCTAAAATCTTGTAATGCATAAATATTTTCTTTGTTTATAGCTACTACTAAATCATTTTCTCTTATTTCAATTGGTATCGCATTATACTTTATAGCTAAATTTTTTCTTATTGTAGATGGAGCTTTTTTATCTAATACTAAAATTTATCTCATTCTCCTTTCACTTGTTTATATTATTTTAAAGTTAGTATATAGACTATTGCATATTTCAATAGTCTATATACTAACTTTACCTACAATTATTAACATATAGTATTTATTCATACATTTAAATACTTCTATTTATATGAATAAAATTATATAAATAATTAACTTAAGTAACTAATTCTTCGAATTACTTTATATAACGTTGAATAAAAAAGAGCCTAATAAGGCTCTCTTTTTATTTTATTTATATTCTAAAATTCTATCTATTATTATGTCTTTTAATTTATTTACTTCTGAGAAATTCATATTAGGAACATAGTACTCTTCTAATAAGTCATGTTGTTGTTTTGCTTTTTTAATATTTAACAATCCATATTCAACCAAGTCATTTAAAGCTTTGTTACTATAACTTAGCTCATCTTCATACTTGTCATGTTTTTTAGTATCCATATAACTATTTAAATCGAAAGTTTCTAAGTTTTTATCTTTAAATAATTTGCTAGTTGTTATAGCTAAGTCTAAATCTTTAATTAAAATAGTTTCTATTTTTTCTGGTAATAGTGGAGCATGGAATATTTCTACCTCTAAACCATTTTCTGTAGCTTTATTTGCAACTTTATTTAGTAAAGTTGATTTCCCCGTACCTAAATCTCCTTCTAGGTAGTAAATTTTATTTACATCTTTCAGAATCGTATCTGTATATTCTACATGACCTAAAGGAGATAATGCACTTCCAAATAAATGTATTTGTTCTTTATACTCACCATTAGGAATTACATTTTCAAATATTGATTGAAGTAAATTTGAAGTTAACAAGTTTACTTTTCCAAAGTCCATACAATCTACATTTTTAGATTGTATTTCATAAGCTATAGGAGCCGCTGCCTCAAAATATTTAAATCCAACTTGGAAGAATCTACTTACCTCTTTATTGCACTCAATCGAGTCTTTTTTATTCAATTCAATAGCTTTTCTATCCCAATATCTTCCTAAATCTAAAATTTCATCTATAGCTCCTGGATTTTTAGGATCTACAATATGAGGAGCTGTTGCATCTAGCATAACAACACCTAATTTTTTTATAACTATAACATCTAATGAATCTGGATCAGAAGAACATGGGTATAAGTCTACATCGTATCCTTTAGAAATCATATCTTGTGCAACTTTTTTCATTAATGATGATTTCCCTACTCCAGGTCCTCCCTTCATACAAAAGATTCTGTTTACATCTTTGGGAATTGCATAATCAAAAAATGATTTAAATCCTTTTGATGTATTTCCACCTGGAAACATTTTTCTTACTTTACCATCCATTGTAAACTTCCCTCCAAATAAAAATTTATTGCCTTTATTAAATTATTAAACTTCTATATTATTTGTGTTTGTCCAAAAATTTATTAACATAAAAATACATTCCATTTAAATGTCTGTATGTAGCAGTCATCATGCTTAGCCAGAACTTAGTAAAATACTAAATATTAAATTTTAATAAAATAAGCAACTAAACTCAATGAGTTTAGTTGCTTTAAATTAATCAACTCTTATTTCATAGCCTTTTTGTGTATATTGCTTTATAACCTCTTCCCATAAATCTTCAACACCAGTTTTCTTAAGTGCAGATATAGGGAAGATTTTATCTTCTTTTGATAGCTCTAATTTTTTTCTAATTATATTAAAATGTTTTTGATATTGTCCTCTAGATATTTTATCTGCTTTAGTTGCAACTATTACACAATCATATCCAAAGTGTTTTATCCAATCATACATCATCTTATCTTCATTTGAAGGTTCATGTCTTATATCTACAAGTAGGCAAATAGCACATAGCTCTTCTCTTTCTTGTAAATATCTTTCCATTATAACTCCCCATTTTTCTTTTTCAGATTTAGATAGCTTTGCATATCCGTATCCTGGTAAGTCTACAAAGTAAAACTCTTCATTTATTAGGTAGAAATTTATAGTTCTAGTCTTTCCTGGTGTTTGACTTGTTCTTGCAAAATTTCTTCTATTTAATAAAGTATTTACTGTTGATGATTTTCCAACATTAGATCTTCCAACTAATGCAATTTCTGGTATACCTTCTGCTGGATATTGACTTTTGTTAACTGCGCTCATTGTAATTTCAGCACTTCTAATTTTCATTTTTTTCACCGTTCCTTAATAATGCATGTTCTAATACTTCGTCCATATGGCTTACTAAAACAAATTCCATTTCATCTTTTACCTTTTGAGGTATTTCATCTAAGTCTGCTTCACATTCTTGCGGTAATAAAACTTTAGTTATACCTGCTCTATGTGCTGCAAGAAGTTTTTCTTTAACTCCTCCAACAGCTAGGACTCTACCTCTTAAAGTTATCTCTCCTGTCATAGCAACATTATTTCTAACTGGTATGTTAGTTAATGCTGATATAACGCCTAGAGCCATAGTTATACCTGCAGACGGTCCATCCTTAGGTACCGCTCCTTCTGGTAAATGTATGTGTATATCATTTTCTTTATAGAAGTTTGGATTTATATCAAATCTGTCTGCTATAGATCTTATATAAGATATACCAGTTTGAGCAGATTCCTTCATTACATCTCCTAGTTTTCCTGTTAAAACTATTTGACCTTTTCCTTTTAACACATTTACTTCTGTTGTTAGAGTTTCTCCTCCAACAGCTGTCCATGCTAGTCCTGTAACAACTCCAACCTCTGGCTCTTTACCTGCAACTTGATGTCTTACTTTTTGTTTTCCTAAGTAGTCTTCTAAATTATCTTTGTTTACTACTATCTCTTCTATAGATTCATCTTCTACATATTTTCTAGCAGCTTTTCTACATATCGTTCCAAGAGTTCTCTCTAAACCTCTAACTCCTGCTTCTCTTGTATAGCTACTTATTATTTCAAGCATAGTTTCATCATCTATTTTTATAAACTCTTCTTTTAAAGCATGTTCTTTTATTTGTTTTGGTAATAAATATTTTTTAGCTATATTTAATTTTTCTTCTTCAATATAACCTGATATTTCTATTATTTCCATTCTATCAAGTAATGGTCTTGGTATAGTACTTAATGTATTTGCAGTTGTAACAAATAGTATTTTAGATAAATCAAAAGGAACTTCTAAGTAGTGATCCACAAAATCTTTGTTTTGCTCTGGATCTAAAACCTCTAGCATAGCTGCTGCTGGATCTCCTTTAAAGTCTGATGACATCTTGTCTATTTCATCTAATAAGAATACAGGATTTTTAGTTTTTGCTTCTTTTAATCCATTAACTATTCTTCCTGGAAGAGCTCCTACATAAGTTCTTCTATGTCCTCTTATTTCGGCTTCATCCCTAACTCCACCTAAAGAAATCCTAACAAATTTTCTATCTAGTGAATTCGCTATAGATTTAGCTATAGATGTTTTCCCAACACCTGGAGGTCCAACTAAACATAGTATAGGCCCTTTTAGACTCTTTGATAATTGTCTAATTGCTAAATATTCTATTATTCTTTCTTTTACTTTATCTAAACCATAGTGTTCTTCATTTAATATTTCTTCAGCTCTTTTTATATCTAACTTATCTTTAGTTTCTTTATTCCAAGGTAATGAGAATATAGTATCTAAGTAAGTTCTACTTACAGCTAAATCAGGAGCCATAGGAGAAATTTTAGAGAACTTATCTATTTCTTTTGATATCTTTTCTTTAGTTTCTTTAGAAGCTTTCATCTTATGAAGTTTTTTTCTATATTCATCTGTTTCAGAATCTATATCTTCATCTTCTCCTAATTCTTTTTGTATAGCTTTTAACTGTTCTCTAAGATAATATTCTTTTTGAACTTTGTTCATACTTTTCTTTACTTTTAAAGCTATTTTCTTCTCTATTTTTAATAACTCAATTTCTTCTAATAATGTTCTTAGAATTAATTCTAGTCTAGCTTGAATATCAAATTCATCTAATATTTCTTGTTTTTGATCTGGCTTTAAGAACATATTTGCAGCTATCGTATCTACGAATCTATTCTCATTATCCATTTCAGCTAGATTTATAAGAATTTCTGGTGATACTCTATTACTTATATTTATATACTCCTCAAAAGCATCAAATACATTTCTAACAGTTGCTTGTACCTCTTTGTCTTCATTTATGCTTTCAACGTCATAAACAGCCTCTTCTACAGCAACTTTTATATATGGCTCGTCTTGCACAAATTCTTTTATAATTCCTCTAGATATACCTTCAACTAGTACTCTAACCCCTTCTCCTGGTAATTTTACCAGTTGCTTTATTTTACATATAGTCCCAGTATGATAATAGTCATCTTCTGTAGGCATATCTATCGATGAGTCTTTTTGAGCTGTTAAGAATATCATTTCATCATCAGCCATTGCCTCATCTAATGCCTTTAAAGAAATTTCTCTCCCTACATCAAAGCTTAGTATCATATATGGGAATATAGCCAATCCTCTTAGGGGGATTAACGGTAATTCACGTTCTATTATAGTATAATTTTTATCCATGCTAACATCACTCCTTCCAAATGCTAGATTGCGTCACTTTATTTATTATATATTTACATAATTGAATTTTCAACAACATTAGCTATTTCTTAATCATTTCGATCCATTTATTACTATTATGTTATAATAATATTACTTATATACCAATTTTAATGCGGAGGATTTTATGTTTAAACTTTTCTTAACATTTTTAAAAATAGGTGCATTTACCTTTGGTGGTGGTTATGCTATGGTTCCTTTGATAGAAGATGAGCTTGTCACAAAGCAAAATCTATTAACTCAACAAGAGTTTATTGACTATCTATCTATCGCCCAAAGCTATCCAGGTGTACTAGGCGCAAACATCTCTATTTTATTGGGTTATAGTCTTTATAAAATTCCAGGTGTATTAGTTTGTACATTAGGTTCAATACTTCCATCATTTTGTATAGTATCAGTATTATCATATTTTTATTTCAACAACCAAAGCTCAGATATTTTAAATGGGTTCTTTTCTGGAGTAAATCCAGTCGTTATAGCTTTAATACTTTACTCATTTGTAAATATGTTTAATAAATTACCCAAATCTAAGAAAAATATATCATTTTTAATTATATCATTCTTTTGTGTAGGTGTATTTAATATAAGCCCAATATATTTAATAATATTAGGAGGTGTTTACGCTCTATGTCAAAAGTCTTAATGTTATTCCTAATATTCTTTAAAATAGGTAGTTTTAGTTTTGGTGGAGGCTATGCTATGCTTCCATTTATTCAACAAGAATTTATAGATAAATACCACTTTATTACAAACAAAGAATTTTTAGATTTATTGGCATTATCCCAATCTACTCCAGGTCCTATCGCTATAAATAGTGCTACCTTTATAGGATTTAAAGTAGGTGGTTTTTGGGGATCTTTAGCTTCAAGTATTGGTGTTGTATTATTTTCAGTAATAGGCCTTACAATAATTGCAAGCCTATTTGATAAATTTAAAGATAATGAAAAAGTTGAAAAAATTCTTTCTGTTTTACGTCCAATAACCTTAGGTTTTATATTATCGGCAGTATTCTCGTCTGCTACAGGAATAACTTGGGGTCTTTATGATATTATAGCTTTTATATCAGCATTTTACTTATTATACACAAAAAAAGTTGGCTCAATAGCCATCGTGTTTATATATGGATGCATAGGTATTTTACTATCTTTTTTTTAAAATAAAAAGGAGCTTAATTAGCTCCTTTTTTTATGCACTTTCTTCTTCATCTTTCAAAACAATAACTGGATTAGAATCTTGTTTAACAGACTCTTCTGTCAGTATTATTTTCTTTATATCATCTCTAGATGGTATTTCATACATTATATCCATCATTATATTTTCAACAATACTTCTTAGACCTCTTGCACCCGTATTTCTTTCAATAGCTTTTTTAGCTATTGCTCTAAGTGCAGCATCTTCAAATTCAAGATCAACTCCATCTAATTCAAATAGTTTTTGGAATTGTTTTACTAAAGAGTTCTTAGGCTCTTTTAGTATACTTACTAGTGCATCTTCATCTAATAATTCTAAAGTTGCAACTACAGGAATTCTACCTATAAATTCTGGTATTATACCAAATTTAAGTAAGTCTTCTGTTTGAACTTGTGCATAAATTTTTCCAAGGTCCATATCTTTTTTACTTTCTATCTTAGCTCCAAATCCTAGTGTTTTTTCGCCGCCTCTTTTTTGAATTATTCTTTCTATTCCATCAAAGGCTCCTCCTAATATAAATAGTATATTAGTAGTATCTAGCTTTAAGAACTCTTGGTGTGGATGCTTTCTTCCACCTTGTGGTGGAACATTAGCTACAGTTCCTTCTAAGATTTTTAGTAGGGCCTGTTGAACACCTTCTCCACTAACATCTCTAGTTATAGATGGATTTTCTGATTTTCTAGCTATCTTATCTATCTCATCTATATATATTATACCTCTTTCAGCTTTCTCTATATCAAAGTCTGCTGCTTGTATAAGCTTTAATAATATATTTTCAACATCTTCTCCAACATATCCAGCTTCAGTTAGTGATGTTGCATCTGCCATTGCAAATGGAACATTTAAAGTTTTAGCTAGTGTTTGAGCAAGAAGCGTTTTTCCTGATCCAGTAGGCCCTAATAAAAGTATGTTACTTTTTTGTATCTCAACATCTTTATTAGTTCCTTTGTTTTTCCATAGATTCTTTTATAATGATTGTAAACAGCTACCGATAAAGCTTTTTTAGCTTTTTCTTGTCCTATTACATAATCATTAAGAGTGTTCATCATTTCTTTTGGTTTCGGTAAATTTACAGTTTCCTCTTCTGTTGTTTCCTCAACTTCTTCTTGAATTATTTCATCACATAATTCAACACATTCATCGCATATATAAACATTTGGACCTGCAATAAGTCTTCTCACTTGTTCTTGGTTTTTACCGCAGAATGAACATTTTAATTGTCTCTTATCTTCATATTTTGACATATTAACACCTCTCTTATCTACGGTCTTTTAGTAATTACTTCATCTATTAAGCCGTATTGTTTAGCTTCTTCAGCACTCATGAAGTTATCACGTTCAGTATCCATTTTTAATTTTTCTATAGGCTGACCTGTTCTTTCAGCTAATATAGAATTTAACTTTTCTTTCATTTTTACTATTCTATTTGCGTGTATTTCTATGTCTGTAGCTTGCCCTCTTGTTCCTCCTAGTGGTTGGTGTATCATTATTTCACTATTTGGAAGTGCATATCTTTTTCCTTTTTCTCCTGCTGCTAATAAGAATGCTCCCATAGATGCAGCCATTCCTATACATATAGTTGATACATCTGGTTTTATATATTGCATAGTATCATATATTGCCATACCAGCAGTTATACTTCCTCCTGGAGAGTTTATATATAAATGTATATCTTTATCTGGGTCTTCTGCCTCTAGGAATAATAACTGAGCTACTACAAGGCCTGCTGTAGCATCATTTACTTCATCACCCAAAAATATTATTCTATCTTTTAGAAGTTTTGAATATATATCGTAAGATCTTTCTCCTCTTCCTGTTTGTTCTACTACTACAGGTACTAATGCCATGGATTATACCCCCTATCATAATTATCTATATATACAATATACAGTAGCTGTAACAGCTACTGTATGAAATATACCTATAATGATTAAACTAATTTAGCACTATCAACTAATAAATCTATTGTTTTTCTTATTTTTAATTGACCTTTTATATCTTCTAAGTCAGTTGGTCTCATTACTGATTTTATTTTTTCAACTTCCATGTTGTACATTTTAGCCATTTTTTCTACTTCAGCATCAACATCAGCTTCAGAAACTTCTACATTTTCAGCTTTAGCTATAGCTTCTAATATTAAAGATGATTTAACTAACTTTGTAGCTTCTTCTCTTTTTTCATTTCTTAAATCTTCTATTGATCTTCCTGTCATTTGTAATAATTGCTCTAATTGTAATCCTTGGTATTGTAATTGGTAGTTAAGTTCCATTAACATGTTATCTATTTGAGTTTCAACCATTGCATTTGGAACTTCTACTTCTGTACCTTCAGATATTTTTTCAACTAAAGAATTTCTCATTTCAGCATCTGCTCTATTTTTAGCTTCTTCTTCTACTTTAGATTTTAAATCACTCTTTAATTCTTCTAATGTATTGAATTCTGTTGTATCAGCTGCGAATTCATCATTTAACTCTGGTAATTCTTTGCTTTGTACATTCTTTACAACAACTTTGAAAGTAGCTGGCTTTCCTGCTAAGTTTTCAGCATGGTACTCAGCTGGGAACTCAACATTTACTTCAACTTCTTCACCTTTGTTTTTACCTATTAATTGCTCTTCGAATCCTGGTATGAATGTGTTTGATCCTATAACTAAGCTATAGTCTTCTCCTTTTCCACCTTCAAAAGCAACACCATCTACGAATCCTTCGAAGTCTATAACAGTATTATCTCCATTTTCTATAGCTCTACCTTCAACATCTACTAATCTTGAAGCTTTGTTTCTCATTTCATCTAATCTTAAAGTTACTTCATCTTCATTTACAGTATAGTCAGGTTTTGCTATTTCTATACCTTTATATGATCCAAGTTCAAACTCTGGCTTAACTTCTACATTAACAACCATTACTAATCCGTTGTCTTTGCTTATTTCTTCTATGTCTAAGTCAGGTCTATCTATTGGATCTATGTTTAACTCATCTAAAGCTGATGGATATATTTCTGGGAATAACATATCTATAGCATCGTTGTAGAATACTCCTTTTCCATATTGAGATTCTATTATTTGCTTAGGTGCTTTACCTTTTCTGAATCCTGGTATGTTAAATTTCCCTTTGTTTTTGTTGTAAGCTTTTGTTACTGCACCTTCAAATTTATCATTATCAACTGTTAGTTTAAAAGTAACTTTGTTACCTTCTTTCTTAAGTAATTCTGCTTTCATTATTATTAATCCTCCTATTGATTATGTATTCTTTTATATATAGTATAATAGATTTCGTTACTATAATTTTACTATTTTATTATAACACATTCTTTTTTTATTTACAAGTACCGCATTGATATGAACTGACTTTGAAAAGCGCCTTATTTCATCGCATTTCGACCAAAATATCCACCTCTGACGTTCTTGATTTCAGATACCGCTACAAATGCCCTAGAATCATAACTATTTATAGTATTTTGGAAATTATGAAGGTGCTTTCTATCTAAAACAACTTGTAGTATGTACTTTACGCCTTCTCTTCCTCTACCTTCTATGACAGTAACTCCAAAACCATGCTGTCTTAAGTACTCTGCAAATTGATCTACATCTTCACCAGTGAAAACTTGAGCTGTTATTAATCCTATTGCAAGCTTTTCCTCAAGTGTGATTCCAACTACGTTACCTGTTGCAAATCCAAGCGCATATGATATTACTTTTACTATATCACCCATGTCACCTAACACTTTATCCATAGCAAATAGGTATATCAATATTTCAAGAAACCCAATGCAAAACGCAAGTTTCTTTTTACCTTTTACTACAAATATAGTTCTGATTGTCGCTAATGTTACATCTGAACATTTAGCCAAAAATATGAGTAAATACCCCAAAACAAATTCCATTTACTAATCCCCCTAAATTATTTTATAACCTTATCTCCTCAATACTCACATTATCACTAGATATTTCTAATATAACAAAACTTCTATAATTTACTCCTCTTGGTAATGATATGCTACCTGGATTTATATATAGTATGTTATTTTTTCTTTTATTACTGGTGTATGCGTATGCCCAAATATAACAATATCTGCACATATATTTTTAGCTTTTTCATGTAATTGTTCAAGTCCATATTTAACGCCATACTTATCCCCATGACAAACAAATATATTTTTATTTTCTATCTCAAACTCTAATTCATCTTCTGTATTTTCAAAATCGCAGTTCCCTCTAACTGCCATCATTGAAACTCCAGTCATATTATGAATGTACTTTGAATCTACAAAATTATCTCCTGCGTGTATAATTAAGTCACATTCTTTTAAATATGGAAGAGTTTTATCTATAAATCTATTCATTCTATGAGTGTCACTTATTACCCCAATTTTCATTACTTAACTATCCTTTTATTAAATTCATCTTTCATAAGTTTTAAAGAGTTTGCTCTATGACTTATTGAATTTTTTATTGAACTAGGTAATTCTCCAAATGTCTTATTATATTGATTTACTATAAATAATGGATCATATCCAAATCCATTTTCACCTTTTTCTTCAAATGCTATAGTTCCTTCACAAGTTCCTCTTACGACAAACTCTTTTCCACTTGGGAATACTACAGCTATAGCTGATACAAATCTTCCTGTTCTTTGACTTATAGGTACATTTTTCATAGCTTTTACAAGCTTTTCTCTATTTTGCTCATCAGTTGCATTTTCTCCTGCATATCTAGCTGAGTAGACACCTGGTTTTTTACCTAAAGCATCAACTTCAAGCCCAGAATCATCTGCTACTGCTACCATATTTGTGGCTTTAGCTATAGTTCTAGCTTTTATAAGAGCATTATGCTCAAATGTATGACCATCTTCTACTATTTCTATTCCTGCTAAATCTACATCTTTAAGAGAATATATTTTGCAATCAAAGTCATTTAATATAGATGAAATTTCTTCTAATTTATGTGCATTATTCGTAGCTATAACAATCTCATCTGGAACTTCTTCTCCAAGAACTTCACTTGCTATTTTACCTAATGCTTTTCTTTGAACTTTAATAAGTTCTTTGTTTCCTTTTTCTCCTAATTCAAGTAATGAATTTAAATCTTTTCTAGTAAATGGAGATTCTTCTCCTGTTCCTTGAACCTCTACAAATTCACCTTTATCTGTCATTATAACATTCATATCAACATGCGCATTTGAATCTTCTTCATAACATAGATCTAAAACATGTTCTCCATTAACTATACCTACACTTATAGCTGATACAAAGTTTCTTATAGGTAAAGTTTTTATTTGTTTATTTTCATATAAAGAATATAAAGCATCTGCTACTGCTACAAAAGCTCCTGTTATAGATGCTGTTCTAGTTCCTCCATCAGCTTGAATCACATCACAATCTACCCATATAGTTCTCTCTCCTATTTTAGATAAATCAATAACTGATCTTATAGCCCTTCCTATTAATCTTTGTATTTCTTGAGTTCTTCCATCAACTTTACCTCTTGATGACTCTCTTATTTTTCTTTGGTGTGTAGATCTTGGTAACATAGAATACTCTGCATTTATCCATCCAGTTCCTGAATTTCTTAAGAAAGGAGGTACTTTATCTTCTATAGAAGCTGTACAGATAACTTTAGTTTCTCCCATTTCAATTAATACAGATCCCTCTGCATATCTAGTAAAGTTTCTAGTTATTTTAACTGGTCTTATTTCATCATTTTTTCTACCATCAATTCTCGTCATTTATATTACCTCTTTCAAACATTTTTTAATACCTAGGAAATTGCATTCAGCCTTGAACTATTATAAAAGTAATTTCCAACTTATAAACTTGAGCAACGGACCTGTTTTTTAAGGTCGTTGGCGACATGAAGTGATTCGCAGACGTAGTCGCTCAAGCAAAGCGAATTTTTTTATAGCAAATTCAGACTAATTAACTTACCCGAACTCTAACTCAAATATTGTATATACTATAATATATTAGCATTATTTAACTCTAAATAGTAGTTATTTATTAATATAATTTCCCCAATATTTTTACTTAATAACTTCTTGAACTTCTTCTTTTGAGCTTAAGTTTAATATATCTAAAAACTTAGCTTCATCAATAACTTTGACTCCTAATTCATTAGCCTTTGTAAGTTTTGATCCAGCCTCTTCTCCAGCTAAAACAAATGTTGTAGATTTACTTACACTAGAAGTTGCTTTGCCTCCTCTTTCCTCAATCATTTCTTTTGCATCATTTCTTTTCAAAGTAGGTAAAGTACCTGTTAATACAATCTTCATTCCTTCAAAAATATTAACTATAGACTCATCTTTATTTTTTATAGATTCTGTATTAACTCCAACCTCTTTTAATTTATTTATGACTGTTATATTTTTTTCTTCTTTGAAGAACTCAACAACACTGTTTGCCATTATATCTCCAAATTCTTCAAGATTAGTTAATTTAACTGCATCTGCATTTATTATTTCATCTAAACTATCAAAGTTTTTAGCTAAAACTTTTGCGCCTTTAACTCCTATATATTTAATACCTAGTCCATTTATTAATCTATATAGTTCATTTTGTTTAGACTTTTCTATTGCCTTAATTAAATTTTCAGCTGATTTTTCACCCATTCTTTCTAGATTTATTACATCTTCTTTCTTTATGTAATAAAGGTCAGATATATCTTTAATTATATTGTTATCAAGTAACAATCCAACTATAGATTCTCCTAACCCTTCTATGTTCATTGCATCTCTTGAAGCAAAGTGTATTATTCCTCTTCTAATTTGAGCTGGACAACTAATATTTATACACTTTACTGCAGCTTCTCCCTCTAATCTAACAGCAGGTTCTGAGCATACAGGACATTTATCAGGGAATTTAAATTCTATTTCATTTCCATCCCTATCATCTTTAACAACTTGAACTACTTGCGGTATTATATCTCCAGCTTTTTGAACTAAAACTGTATCTCCAATTTTTATGTCTTTTTCGTTTATGTAATCTTCATTGTGTAAAGTTGCACGAGAAACTGTTGTTCCAGCTAATCTAACTGGTTCAAGTATAGCTGTAGGCGTTATAGTTCCTGTTCTACCAACTTCAACTATAATATCTATAAGCTTCGTTTTCTTTTGCTCTGCGGGGAATTTATATGCAATTGCCCATCTTGGGCTTTTAGCTGTATAACCCATAATCTCTCTTTGTTGTAGATCATTAACTTTAATAACCATTCCATCTATTTCAAATGGTAGTTTCGATCTATTTTCTGTCCAATATTCAATATGTTCTATAACGCCATCTATATTTGAACAAACTTTGTAATCTGTGCTAACCTTGAATCCTAAGTTTTTAAGGTATTCTAATGATTCACTATGACTTTTTAAATTTGTATTTTCAATATACTCTAGGTTAAATATAAATATATCTAAAGGTCTTTTAGCTGTTAACTTAGAATCTAACTGTCTTAAAGTTCCTGCTGCTAAATTTCTAGGGTTAGCAAATAATTGAAGGCCTTGTTCTTCTTGTAATTCATTTATTTTTTCGAAATTTTGCTTAGATATATATACTTCCCCTCTTACTACAACTTCTTCTGTGTCATTAATTTTTAAAGGTATAGTCTTTACTGTTCTTAAGTTTTCTGTTATATCTTCTCCAACTACTCCATTGCCTCTTGTTGCTCCCTTTTCAAAAACTCCATTTTTATATGTTAATCCAACTGATAATCCATCTATTTTGAATTCAACTACGTATTCAACACTATCATCAGCTAATTCTCTTACTCTTTTATCAAAATCTTTTAAATCCTTATCTGAGTAAGCATTTGATAAACTAAGCATAGGTATTTTATGTGTTATTTGTGTAAATTTATCTAAAGGCTTACCTCCTACCCTACTACTTGGTGAATCAGCTCTTTTTATTTTAGGATTTTCTTCTTCAATTTTTATAAGTTCTTTCATTAAATTATCATATTCATAATCTGATATCTCAGGAGCATCATCATTATAATATTTATTGCTATGATAGTTTATTTGATCTATCAATTCATCCATTCTAGTTTTTATGTCCATATAAATCACCTCTTTTAAAATCTATGTAAATCGTACTAATTTCAATGCAATACTATCTTAGTATAACATAATTTTCTTTTTAAAATTACAACTAAACTATTAATATCCTTTTTGAATATTTACCACGTTTTTAAGCTCTTTATTATTGATGTAATTCTCTAAATTTTCATATATGGTATTAAATGTTCTACTTCTATTCTTATCAGATATCCATGAATTATGAGGGGTTATAGTTACATTTTCAAATTCCCAAAGTTTGTTTTCTTTATTTAACGGTTCACTTTCAAATACATCTAAACAAACACCTTTAAACTTACTTATATTATTAATTAAATCATTTTCATTTATTATGTTTCCTCTACCAACATTTATAATCACTGATCCATTTTTCATATTTTTTAACTTTTCATCATTAATCATTCCTATAGTTTCTTTTGTTGATGGTAAAGTAATAACTACTACATCACATTTTTTTAACCCTTCGTTTATATTTCCTATAGGTATACATTCATCAAATCCTACAACGTCTCTACCATCTGTATTAACTCCATAAACATATACTCCAAATGCTTTTAGCCTATCAGCAGCATTTTTTGCAATTGTACCAGTCCCTATAAACATTACTTTTTTATCAGTTAGTTCTTCTAATTTTATATCTAATTTCCACTTCTTTTGTGCTTGATTTTTATACATTTGTTTGTGTTTTTATATACATTTAAAATATACATAACTATATATTCCGCCATGGGAATACTATAATTTCCTTTGTTATTACATACCGTAATATTCTTTTTTATAATTTCATCTTTTGGTATTTGATCTATTCCAACACTACTTAATTGAATTAGTTTCAAATTTTCTAGCTTCGATATATCAAGTGTGTTAAATGGATTATAACCTACTAGCACTTCAATATCTTTATTTTCATTATTTACTTCAGCCTTGGATTCCTTCATATACACTACTTTATATCCTAAATTTACTAATTTGCTTATTTCATTATCCTCATATTTATTTGTAATTAATAATTTCATAAAACATCTCCTCCCATATCTACTAGTTAATTATATTTTATCTTAAAAATAAAAGTCCTTTAATTATTTAATAATTAAAGGACTTAATCTATTTTATATAAATACACTATATATTAGAATGCCATCACTGAGGTGTTTTGTGTATTTATTTAATAATATATTGTCCAGTTTTTAATTTTTAATTCTTAAGAAATCACAAGCTTTTAATGTATATAATTTCCAAATTATAAATTTGAATAACGGACCTATTTTTTATTTATATATTTTAGTTTATATTTTCAAATATAAGTTAATACTTTTAATATGATAATATTTTTTAAGGGGTGATTTTATGCTTAAACTTCATCATGACGATAGTTTAAGATATTATATTGAAAATTATAAAATAAATAATATGTTTGATGTAAATTTGAACTCACATATGGAACTTCATTGTTTTAATACAAACGAACTTATAGTTCTTAAAAATACAACTCCAAATTACTTATATTTTCTTGTAGAGGGAACTGCTATTAAATTAGAAAATTCTTTTGATACTAATAATATACTTAAACCTTCTATAAATAATTTAAATATTATTGGCTCATTAGAAATGTTTACACAAAATAAATTTGAATATAGTTTAAGAGCTTTAGATGAATGTATTTTCATAGGAATACCTATATCAATTATAAAGGATGTAGCATTTAAAGACCCTACTTTCCTATCATATTTTTGTAAGAGTTTTGCAAACTTTATTTACAATAATAATTTAGAAATAAGTTTTTTAAAAAGAAAAAGATGCTATATAGCATCTTATAAAGGGAATAGATAGTGTTAAAGTCTATCTATTTATTATAGAGTTGTTTTTTTGTACTAATAAAACAAAAAAAACCATGAAAGTTTTAAAACCTTCATGGCCTCTTTGAGTCATATGTACTTATACCATAATGATAGCAGAATCATTTATGCTTCGCAACTACTATAATTATTTTTTACGCTTTAAAAATTATGCTTATTAAAAATCAGTTTATATTCTATATAAATTAGTATATAAACATATTATATTTTGAGCGTAAAAAGTTTTTAAGCAACGGACGAAGTCGTTTGAGTAACGGGACGCGAACTTGCCGAGTGTCCGTTGACGACATGAAATTTGAGCGACATGAAGTGGTTCGCAGACGTGGTCGCTCAAGCAAAGCGAATTTTATAGCTTTAAATATCCACTTTTTATTTTTCTATGTATAGTAGAAGAATCTATCCCTATTTGTTTTGATGCTTGTGTAATAGAACCATACTTATCTATAGCTCTAGGTATAATTATCTGATCTACTATTTTGTATGCTTCATTTAAGTTTACAATACCATTTACAACTATCGGAGATTTCAAGTCATTTTCCTTAGATAAATCATCTAAATTTATTAGCATATTAAACTCATCTTCTCCTATCGTATTTTTAACTGATAAAACAACAAATCTTTCAATAATATTTTTCAGTTCTCTTATGTTTCCAGGCCATGAATGATTATTTAACAATTCCATAACCTTAGGAGAAATCCTTATTTCTCTATTATATTTAGTGTTGTATAAATCTAAGAAATATTCAACCAAAGGCATTATGTCTTCTTTTCTTTCCCTTAATGGAGGTATTTTTATAGGGATAACACTAAGTCTATAATATAAATCCTGTCTAAACTTCAAATTATCATGTAAATCCTCATTTGAAATATTAGTAGCACTTACATACCTTACATCAATTTTTATCGGTTTAGTCCCTCCAACTCTAGTAATCGTATTTTCTTGTATAACTCTAAGTAATTTTTTTTGCATTTGAAGTGGCAATTCGCCTATTTCATCTAAAAATATAGTACCTCCATTTGCTTGCTCAAAAAGACCTTTTTTCCCAGACTTTTTAGCTCCAGTAAAAGAACCTTCTTCATATCCGAAAAACTCTGATTCTAGGAGCTCATTAGGAATTGCACCACAGTTAATTGCTATAAATGGTTTATCCCTTCTATGACTATACTTACATATTTTCCTAGCTATAATTTCTTTTCCTACACCAGACTCTCCAGTTATAAAAATGGAAGAATCAGATGCTGCTGCTCTCTTTACTACATTTTTTATATTATCCATAACTTCACTTTTGCTTATATATTCCGAATTAGTGGATGTTGTACAATCTTTCGCATGAGGAGAATCTAAGTTTATAACTCTAGAAATATCTCTACCAGTTAACACTCCCCCTTTTACTTCTCCCTTGTTATCCCATATAGGAACTGCTGTGTATGCTATAACTTTCCCTCCAGGATAAACTATATTTTTATAAGTTTTTTTCTTAACTTCTAGCATATTTAGTATTATCGGTTCTTCTACTAATCCCATATAAACTAGTTTGTCAATTTTTCTCCCAAGAACTTCTTTTCTTTTAAATGGTAATATTTCATCACATAAGCTGTTCATCTTTTCAATAACACCATCTTTATTAAATATAACTACAACTTCATCTATATGTTCAATTATATCCTCTACAACCTTATCTGTTATCATAGATTTTTCAAATAAATAAATATACTGTAATTCATTTTTATAATCTCTAATCGAATAAACGTCTACAAACATATTTAAATCTCTAAGCTGTATTTTTTTTCTATTGTTTGAAAAATAGTCATTTTCATTAAATGTACTATCCAAAACAGATATATTTAATGGCTTGTCCACATCAACAAAATTAAAAATCTTTTTCATTTGTGCATTAAAATCTAGTATTTCCCCAGTTTCGCTGCATAAAATTGCTGGATTTTCTAAGTGATTAATAAAGCCCCTAAAATCATTATACACTCTTTTCAGCCCTTCCTTATTTAGTAAATTACACCCCTATTAAATATAAAAAACCATTTTCCTACCTAAGAACATTATATCATCTACAATCCATTAATTATAAAATTATTGTTATTTTTATATTAAATTTGTCATTTTGTCTAATTTAATATAATTTTATATTTTTTATGTAATTGGTACTAATTAAATTTAGCCCTAATTATATACTTAGACGCTAAATTAAATAATCCTTGTATATAATATTAAATCACATTATACACAAGGATTATTTTGATTAGGTTTACTATAATATATAAGTTTTTACGACTAGATTAATTTTATAAAATCTATGCATTAACTAGTTCGATTAAATCATCTACACTATCAAGTTTTTCTGTAAGTAATGGAACTATATCTTTAACATCTCCTACTATACCATAATCTGCTATATCAAGTATTGGAGCTGTTTCATTTTTATTTATAGCTATAATAAAATCAGAGTTTTGCATACCTGCTAAATGTTGTATAGCCCCAGATATACCACAAGCTATATAAAGGTTAGGTTTAACAGTAGTTCCTGTTTGCCCAACTTGATGAGAGTGGTCTATCCATCCAGCATCGACAGCTGCACGTGATGCTCCTACTACTCCACCTAATTTATCAGCTAATTGTTTTAACATTTCAAATCCTTCAGGACCTCCCATTCCAAGTCCTCCAGATACTATTATATTTGCATCTGTTAAAGATACTAAATCTTTTTTAGTTTTAACAGTTTTTATAACTTCTACTCTTATATCATCTTTACTTAAGTTAAATGATATAGGAACTATTTTTCCATCCCTAGAATCATTTTTCTCTGCTTTTTCCATAACTCCAGGTCTAACTGTAGACATTTGAGGTCTAGTGTTAGGGCATATAATTGTAGCCATTATATTACCACCAAACGCTGGACGAGTTTGTTTTAACTTTTTATCATCTGGATCTATTTCAAGTTTTGTACAATCTGCAGTAAGACCAGTACTTACTCTTGAAGCTATTCTTGGAGCTAAGTCTCTTCCTATATGAGTAGCACCATAAAGTACTATTTCTGGTTTAAATTCATTTATTGCATCAGTTATAACTTTTGTATAAGCATCAGTTGTGAATTTTTCTAACAATTCATTATCTGCAGTATAAACTGTATCTGCTCCATAAGCAACTAATTCTTTAGCCATAGAATCTACATTTTTACCTAATAATATTGCACATAGGTTAACACCTATTTCATCAGCTAATTTTCTACCTTCTCCAAGTAATTCTATTACAACTGGTGTTATTACACCCTCTCTTTGTTCTGCAAACACCCAAACATTTTTGTATGAGCTAAAATCTTTTATATTTGTATTTATATTTGTATTCATCTTAACCTCCAACTTATATAATGTGCTTTTGTTTTAGTCCTACTAGTACCGTATTCACAATATCTTCTGGATTACCTTTAAGTATTTCCCCTTTACCTCTTGGATCTGGTGTAAATGATTTAAATACTTTTGTTGGTGATGCTTTAAGTCCTACTTCTTCTCTATTTACATCTAAATCGTCTATAGTCCAAACTTTTACTTCTGTTTTAAATGCTTTTACTATTTTATCAACAGACATATGTCTTGGTTCATTAAGTTCTTTAACAGCTGTTAAAAGAACAGGTTTTTTTACTTTAATTACTTCGTATCCATCCTCTAATTGTCTTTGTACAGTCACTGTATCCCCATCTATAGAGAAATCTTGCACATATGTAACTTGAGGTATATCAAGTTTTTCAGCAATTTGTGGTCCAACTTGAGCTGTATCTCCATCTATAGCCTGTCTTCCAGCAAATACTATATCATAATCTCCTATCTTTTTGATTCCTGCTGCTATTGTATTTGAAGTTGCCCAAGTATCAGCTCCTCCAAATGCTCTATCACTAAGAAGGATTGCTTCGTCAGCACCCATAGCCAAACACTCTCTAAGCATAAAGTCTGCTTGAGGAGGTCCCATAGTTATTACTGTTACTTTTGATCCTTCATGTTCATCTTTTAATCTTAGTGCCTGCTCTAATGCATTTGCATCATCAGGGTTTAATATACTTGGAACACCATCTCTTATAAGAGTTCCTGTCTCTTTATTTATTCTAACTTCATTAGTATCTGGAACTTGTTTAACGCAAACTAATATTTTCAAAGTCTTTACCTCCATTTAACTAGTATAAAATATTTTTAAAGGTTTAATTTATTTTAAAATGCTCGAAGATATTACCATTTTTTGAACTTCTGATGTACCTTCATATATAGACATTATTCTAGCATCTCTATATATTCTTTCGATTGGATAATCTTTTATAAATCCATATCCACCATGTAATTGTAATGCTTTATAAGCAACTTCATTTGCTATTTCAGCTGCATAGTATTTAGCCATAGCAGATTCTTTAGTCATATTTACTCCTGCATCCTTCTTCTCAGCTGCATCATAAACTAACCATCTAGCTGCATTTACTTTTGTTTCCATATCAGCTAAAGTAAATTGAGTATTTTGGAATTTAGAAATCGGTTTTCCGAATTGAACTCTTTCTTTTGTATATTTTATAGCTTCATCAAGTGCCCCTTGAGCAACACCTAATGCTTGAGCTGCAACACCTATTCTACCCGCATCAAGAGTTTGCATAGCTATCTTAAATCCTATACCTTCTTTTCCTAATAAATTTTCCTTCGGTACTTTAACATTTTCAAATATTAAGTCTGAAGTTTGAGTTCCTCTAATACCCATTTTATCTTCATGAGCTCCAACAGAGAATCCTTCCCATTTACTTTCTACTATAAATGCAGATGTACCTTTTAAACCTTTTGATCTATCTGTAACTGCTATTACTATAGCAAAGTCACATATAGGTCCATTAGTTATAAAAGTTTTTCTTCCATTTAATATATAATGATCTCCATCAAGTTCTGCTGTTGTTTGTTGTGCCGAAGCATCAGATCCTGCTCCTGGTTCTGTAAGACCAAATGCCCCTATCATTTCACCTGATGCTAGACCTCTTAAATATTTTTGTTTTTGTTCTTCTGTTCCATTACTAAGTATTGGAAGTGATGCTAAAGATGCTGATGCAGTTGCATAAGTACCAGTAGATGCACATCTTCTACTAAGCTCTTCCATTATTATCGCATATGATACATAATCAGCACCTGCTCCCCCATATTGTTCAGGTATTGCGACACTTGTATATTTTGCCTTAGCCATTTTGTCTAATAATTCTCTTGGCATTTCCCCAGTTTTATCAATTTCTTCTGGTAAAGTTGCCAATTCTCTACTTACGAAGTCTCTTACTGCTTTTCTTAAAAGTTCTTTCTCTTTATTAAATAACATATTCTCCTCCATTTTATATTCTAAAATTTTTGATATGAGATATTATTAAAAACAAAATCTTTAGAAATAATTCCTATAATCAATGCATCTGTTTAGTTTATTAGATATAAAGATTTCGCTTGTTACAAATATAATTTAGGCGAAGCTAAGCATCTCAGAGAAGGCTTGCACACGAGTTCTTACTTGCTCATTATTTGATGTCTGTTGATCAACTTCAATATATAATGTAGGAATATTACTTGATTCTATATCCTTTTTAACTACAGGATAATCATATTCCTCTGGATCACAGAATTTCATCATACAGAATACTACACCATCTGCTCCATTAGCTTTTACTTCATCTACTATCATAGATCCACGTTTTTTATCTGGATCATAAGCTAATGAACATCCTTCTACATTTGACCATTGTCTTGCTAATCTTTCTAAAGCATCTTTTCCATCTGGAACTAAAGTTCTAAATTGTCTAGATTCTTGAGCTAAATCATCTGCAATAACTGTTATATTATTTTCTTCTAATATCTCTAAGATATCTTTTGAGTCCAGTGATATACCAGTAAGTACAACTTTCCTTCCTGTACATTCTTCAACTTGCATTTTATTTAGTTTAGATATAAGGTTTTTAACTAAATCAGTATGTTCCTCTTTTCTCATAAAGAATCCACTTTTTATAACTAAATTTCTTACTGAAGGTTTTATTGTTTTTGAATATTTAGGAGCTAATGCTACAAACTCTTGCATTACTCTTCTATGTTCATTGTAAACTTCTATACTTTCATGTAATTTTTCTTCTGTTATTTCATGCCCACATATTTTTCTAATTCTTTTTTACATGTTTAAATTCATTAACTAAGTATGTTACCCCTGAGTCTAGCTTTCTATTTTGCGGATAAACTAAAGCTATATAAGGTACTTGTGGAACTGCTACCTTCCAGTTTTGACCTAGGCAAATTAATGTATCACACATTCCAGGTATTATAACAGCTGAAAGTTCATTGTAAGCTCCTTTAAGCCCATATTCTAGAGATGATTGCATTATTGAACATGCAAATGCTGGAAAATACTGTTTTGCTAGATCTAATTCAGTATGTCCGCCCCATATACCTACAGGAAACATTCCTGCTGCATGGATTATTTCTTCTGGACAGTAAACTGGGAAACATCCTATAGCCTTATTTCCAGTATCTTTCTTAAATTTTTTGATAACCTCATTTGGATTATCAATTACTTCTTGCATTCTTGCTAAAATAGCTTCCATTATATTTCACCTCTGTTAAGATTTTTTCTCTCATCCATAACTTCAACTAGACCTTGTATTCTAGTTTCAAATTGAGCCTTAGTAAATCCTCTAGGATCTGCTTGGTCTCCATCAAAACCAGCTGATGGTATTCCTGTAATTTCTTCAGTTTTTCTTTGCATTTCATACTGAATTAAACTCATAAGCTTACAGCTTCTATTCATATGATAGAAAGCTCCATCACATTTACCATCTCTTAATGAGTTAACTCTAAACTCTGTCATTTGATCTAAGTTAACATTATTGAACATTCCACTGTAAGCTCTTGCCATTCCATCTAAATCATTAACTTCATATTGAAGAGCCCATGCATGTGGGTAAACACTACCTGTCATATTAACTCCATATTTAGCTAGTGTTTTCATTTTATATCCTATATAAGGCCAACAAGGAATTCCTTCCATCATTATTCTATATTTTTCTTCTCCTCTAAATGTAGAGACTTTATTTTTCTTATTTTCTTCTAATTCATCTATTAAAAGTTTAAATGCTTCTGTAGTTTCCTTTTTACCTCTTGCACAAACTATTACTGCCATATAAGTGAATAAATCAAATCCATTCATTGGAGATGGATCTGAACCTTCAGGTAAACTCATTGAGTATTTCCAAAGTCTACCATTTCAGCAGATGTCTTCATTACATCTTCAAACTTTTTAGGATCAAATTTTTTGCCTGATATTTTTTCAAGTTGTGTTATAGCTTCTTGGAATTGAGCTTTTATATATTCAACCCTTTCATCTGTAACATGATCTTCATCATTGAAAGGTAAATCTATCATTATCATAGGTATATTTAATTCTTTTGATATATTTTCATACCATTTTATTACTTGGTTACATATATTGTTGCAACATAGTAAAAAGTCTGGCTTTGGCATATCTAAAGTATCACTTTTTCCTTTTTCTAAAAACCCAAAATTTGTTCTAGCGTAAGCACATAAATCTATAGAATATCCTTGAGCTTCTGATCTTTCGCATAAATCTAATGACTCTTTCTTTGCAGCTACTCCTGCTGCTTGGTTTTCTGGGTAACATAAATTCAAATCAAATACCTCTGCTAATTCTTGAGGAAATACTGAAGTTGACCAACCAACAGGTCTACCTTCTTCTTTAGCTTTAAAAGCATTTGCATACTGTTGAGCTAAGAGCTCATTTATCACTGTTCTAGCATCTTTTTTCAGACATTTTCATCCCTCTTTACTATTATTTTTTGTTTCATTGTAGGCATATATAGCTGCTCCTAAGGCCCCTGTAAGTTGAGGTATCTCAGGAACTATTATATTAGTCCCTAACTCTCTTTCCATAGCTTTAACGACGCCTGAATTTTTAGCAACTCCACCAACCATAACTACATCCTCTTTGACTCCAAGTCGCTTTACCAAACTGGCAACCCTTTTAGCAACTGAAGTATGTATTCCTGCAACTATGTCCTCTATAGCTATATCATTTGATAAATGTGATATAACTTCTGATTCTGCAAAAACTGTGCATGTATTACTTATGGATACTTCATTTTGAGATCTCATTGATATATCTCCAAGATCAGATACATCCACTTCAACGATTTTTGCCATAACATCTAAAAATCTACCAGTACCTGCTGCACATTTATCGTTCATTAGGAAGTTTAACATAACCCCATTATTATCTAACTTAAGTGCTTTAGCATCTTGACCTCCGATATCTATTACTGTTCTAGCTGTAGGTACTAAAAATTTTACACCCTTAGTATGACAACTTAATTCACTTATTTGTTTATGAGTTTCAGCGTATTTCATACGCCCATAACCAGTTACTACAGTATTTTGAATATCAGAACCTTTTATATTAAGCTTTTTGTACAAATCTTCAAGAACTCTAGCAGGCCCGCTAGTTCCAGTTCCTGAAGATATTGTAGAGTAAGCTACTATTTCTTTTCCATCTTTTAAAATAAGTCCTTTAGATGCAGTTGACCCTATATCTAATCCCATTGTGTACATTTTGAGCGCCCCTTTTTATCTCTAAACTAGCTCTTTTGAATCATCTAACTTAACAGCTTGAGAGTTAACCATATTTAATATTTCTTCTTCTGTATAACCTAACTCTTTAAGAATTTCTTCTGTATGTTCTCCTACTCTTGGAGCTGGTGTATATTCTTTTATTCCCATAGTTTTAAACTTAACTGGTCCGTTTACTAACACACCTTCATTTCCATTTGCATATTTAGTTTTAAATAGAAAATCGTTTGCCCAAGCTTGCTCATCTTTAAGTATATCTTCACAACTTTGAACTTTTTCAAATGGAAGGTCTGCTTCTTCTAATAATGCTGACCATTCATCTAATGTTTTTTCAAGCATTGCTTCTGCAACTATTTCAACCATTTCATCAACATGTAATGGCATTACTTTTATATCATTGAATCTTTCATCTTCCATTATTTCTGGTCTATTTATAACGTTACAGAATTTTGGAAGCCATTTATTATATTGAATTAATGCAAGTTGTATCCATTTACCATCTTTACATTTATAAGTGGTCATAAGTGGACTATTTGGCTTAGCTCTTGATATAGGCATTGTATTTCCATATTGAGCTGTAGTAATCATCATTCCCATTCCATAAAGTGCTGTATGGTATAAACTTACTGTTACTCTATCCCCTTCACCTGTCATTTGTTTTTTATAAAGAGCTGCTAATATACCTGCTGTTAATGAAACTCCTGCATAGTGATCTCCAAATGCTGCTGCTGTATTACATGGAGAAGTTCCTTTCTCCATAAGAGATTGACTCACTCCACCTCTTGCAAAATATGCTGTATAGTCAAATCCCGGTTTATCTTTTAATGGTCCATTTTCTCCATATCCAAGTATATGAGCATGTATAAGAGCAGGGAATTCATCTTTTAATTGCTCATAAGTAAGACCTATTTTTGAAAGAGCTTGTTCTCTAACATTAGTAATAAATATATCAGCTTTAGCTAAAAGCTTATGAATTATTTCTACTCCCTCTTTTGTTTTTACATTTACGCTTATACCTTTTTTATTTCCATTTTCTAATTCAAACATTGGATTTTCTTCATCTGTACATGGAGATTTGAAAGTTCCACCCATAACTCTTATTCCATCTCCACCAAGTGGCTCTATCTTAATTACTTCTGCGCCCCAATCTCCAAGTAGTTTGGCGCAGCAAGGAGCTGCTACGAAACTTGATAATTCAACAACCCTAACACCTTTTAGTAATGCTTTATTATCCATAACTCAACCTCCTATAATTATAAACATCATATAATATTTAATTTAATTTGATAATTAATAATTCTAAAATAAGTTTTAAAAACTTTGAGATAAAATTTTATTTTGCTATTTATTTTGTTAAGCATTTATCGTGCCAAGATTTGTATTTTTAATGAAATAGTTAATTTTTACACATTTTCTTATGTTTTATATTTTTATAATTTAATTAATAAATTTAATTTCTATTGCAAAACACCTCTATATCGTTGCAAAATGCAAGACTTTTTATTTTCATCATTTTTCAAATATATATTTCATTTAAATTTAATTGAAAATTTATCCATTTACATTGTTGTAAAATTAACTAACTGTATGTTATGATTTAATCATAATAGCATATTGTTAGTTAATTATTTAATTTTCATATGCTATTTATAGTTATGTGCTTTTTTATATTTTGACTATAATTTGTCATTATATAAATAATTATTATAATAGACGAGCTACTCATATAAATATATTGTTATAATGTTTATTTATATTACTTTTTTAATTGTATAATAGCTTGTCTATTTAAAAATAAGGGGGCTTTAATATGAAAATATTAATGTTTAGTACACGTGAACATGAATTACCTGCAATAGCAAAATGGATTGAGGAGAATGGGAACAATGTTCAAGTCGATACAATTGAAGAAGGCTTATCATCAGTGACTGTTGACAAAGCTAAAGGGTATGACGGAATTTCTATTCAACAAACTAATCCAATCGATGATGCTATAATTTATGAAAAATTAAAAGAATTTGGAATAAAACAAATAGCTTCTAGAGCAGCTGGTTTTGATATGATTGATTTAGACCAAGCTACTAAAAATGATTTAGTTATAACTAATGTACCTGCTTATTCACCAAACTCAGTAGCAGAACTTGCGGTAACTCAGACAATGAATCTCCTGAGAAACATGCACCTTATTAATAGAAATGTTAATACTGGAGACTTTAGATGGTCAGCTAATTTAATTGCAAGAGAAATTAGATCTACTACAGTGGGAGTAGTCGGTACAGGTAAGATAGGTTCAACTGCAGCTAAGTTATTCAAAGGACTAGGTGCAAATGTTATAGCCTATGATGCTTATCCTAACGAAGATCTAAAAGAAATTTTAACTTACAAAGATTCTTTAGATGATCTTATGAAAGAAGCTGACGTTGTGTCTTTACACACACCTCTTAATGAAAATACAAAACACATGATAAATAAAGATAACCTAAAATTAATGAAAAAAGATGCTTTTTTAGTTAATACTGGTAGAGGTGGAGTTGTTTGTACAGACGATTTAATTGAGGCTTTAGAAAACAAAGATCTATGTGCTGCTGCTTTAGACACATTTGAAACTGAAGGTACTTTCTTAAACAAAGTAATACCTCATCACGACCTTACTGATCCTCAAGTAAAGAAATTATTAAATATGGAAAATGTCCTGTTTACTCATCATATAGGATATTTTACTACTACCGCAGTTGATAATTTAGTAAGTACTGCATTAAATTGCGTAAAAGAAGTGTTAGCTACTGGTGATAGCGTTAATAATGTATTAAAACTTGTAAATGCTTAATAGCTTCTAGCTATATTTAAATAAATTTATAAATTTAAAAGGCTATGTTAAATCACATAAAGTGACTTAACATAGCCTTTTATTATATATATCTCAATTTTTATTAATTCAAATTTCTAATCACGGTATAATAATGCTACAGATTCAACGTGCATAGTATGTGGGAACATATCTACCGGTTGAATTTCTTTGCATTTATACCCTCTTTCGTCTAAATATGCTAAATCTCTGGCTAGAGTTGATGGGTTGCACGATACATATACAACTTTATCTGGTTCCATAGATACTATAGTATCTAATACCGATTCTTCACATCCCTTTCTAGGTGGGTCTACAACTACTACATTAGCTGTTTTTCCTTCTTTGTATAATTTAGGAACTACTTCCTCTGCCTTACCTACGAAGAATTCTGTATTCTCTAGTTTATTTAGTTTAGCATTTATTTTAGCATCTTTTATAGCATCTCCAACGATTTCAACACCATAAACCTTTTTTGCTTTTTGAGCTAAAAATAAAGATATTGTTCCTATACCACAGTAAATATCAAATACTGTATCATTTTCTTTTAGATCAGCATATTCTAATGCCTTATTATATAAAACTTCCGTCTGTGATGGATTAACTTGGAAAATGATAATGGAGATATTTCAAAAACTAGATCTCCTATATAATCATTTATCTTCCCATCACCATATATAACTTTATTTTCTTTTCCTAAAATTACATTAGTTTTTTCTCTGTTTGTATTTAAAACAAGAGTCTTAAATCCTGGTACATTCTCTTTTAGTACTGAGGCTAATTCATTTAAATATGGAAGTTTCTTTCCGTTCGCTACTAAAACAACCATTACCTCTTTAGTCTTAAATCCAACTTTAGTTACTAAATGTCTTAATACTCCTGTATGAGTCTTTTCATCGTATATACTAACATTATAAGCTTTTATATAAGTTTTTATTATTTTAATTATTTTATCATTTACGTCATGTTGAATTATACACTTATCTGTAGGAATTACATCATGACTTTTCTTTTTATAAAAACCTATAACTGTTTTACCATTATTTTTTGTATTGGAAATTGAGCTTTATTTCTATATCTAAATGGATTTTCCATTCCTAATGTTGGGTGAACTAGTGTATCATGTAATTTACCGATTCTATTAATAGTCTGCTTTACTTCATTAGTCTTTATATCTAATTGCTTTTGGTAATCTAACTCTTGTATTTGACAACCTCCACAATTAGATAATTTATCTGAGCATACTCTATCAACTCTAAATGGAGATTTTTCTACTATCCCTACTATTTCTCCAACTGCATAGTTTTTTTTAGATTTAGTTATTTTTACTTTTAGCTTGTCACTTATCAATCCGCCATCTACAAAAACCGTAAACCCGTCATGCTTACCAATTCCAACGCCACCTTGACCTATATCAACAACGTCAACTTCATACTCTCTGTCTTTTAATAGCATAGACTTTTCCTCCGAACATAATAATTAAACTACAAAAACTAATTTTACCAAAAAAATAGGAGCTTATAAAGCCCCTATATTAAATATAGCACAAATTTTTTGAATTTATAGTTTTATAATACTCTACTTGCACCTCTATATATAACACCTCTAGCAGTATCAACTGTTATTACTTCACCATCATTTACTAAGTCTATTATATTTTTAGCTGAAACAACGACTGCTTTATCTAAGCTTATACCTACTATAGCAGCATGAGATGTCATTCCACCATCTTCAGTTATTATAGCTCCACATTTTTCTATATATGGATTCATATGTGCATCTGTCATATGAGTTACTATTATATCTCCTTCTTCAAAATCTAAAACTTCATTTTTATTATCAAATATTCTTACTCTACCTTCTACAGTTTTAGTTCCTACACCTATACCATTAGTTATTTCTTCACTTACTACATGAACTTTTATTAAGTTAGTAGTTCCACTAACTCCAACTGGAACTCCTGCAGTTATAACAACTAATTCTCCATTTTGTAAGTAAGAAGCTTCTTTAGCTGCATTTATAGAATTTTCTATAACTTCATCTGTATTTGTAGCTTCACTTGCCATTATAGGATATACACCCCAAGTTAAAGCTAATCTTCTCATAACTTTTTCATCGTTTGTAGCAGCTATTATAGGGCATTCTGGTCTGAACTTAGATACCATTCTAGCTGTGTGACCTGAAGATGTTGAAGTTATTATAGCTGAAGCCTTTAAATCTACTGACGTTGTACAAGTTGCATGACTTATAGCATCAGTAACATTTACTCCGTTAAGTTTCTTATTTTTTAATAATTCATTATAATTTAATGTTTCTTCTGTTCTCTTAGCTATAGTAGCCATTGTTTTTACAGCTTCTACAGGATATTTACCAGCTGCAGTCTCTCCTGATAACATTATTGCATCTGTTCCATCATATATAGCGTTTGCAACGTCTGTCACTTCTGCTCTTGTAGGTCTAGGATTTCTTATCATAGAATCTAACATTTGTGTTGCAGTTATTACTGGTTTACCTAATTCATTACATTTTCTTATCATCATTTTTTGAGCTATAGGTATTTCTTCTGTAGGTATTTCAACACCTAAGTCTCCTCTAGCAACCATTATACCATCAGAAACTTTTAATATTTCCTCTATATTATCTACACCTTCTTGGTTCTCTATTTTAGATATTATTTGTATATCTGTAGCATTATTATTTTCTAATACTTCTCTTATAGCTAAAACATCTGATGCCTTTCTTACGAAAGATGCAGCTATGTAATCTATACCTTGTTGTATACCAAACTCTATATCACTTATGTCTTTTTCTGTTATAGCAGGTAAATTTATTTTTACTCTTGGTACGTTAACACCCTTATGATTTTTAACTATCCCTGAGTTTTCAACTACACAGTGTATTTCTTCCCCTTTTACTTCCTCTACTCTAAGACCAACTAGTCCGTCATCTATAAGTATAGTATCACCAGTAGTAACATCTTCTGCAAGACCTTTGTAACTTACTGTACACATCTCTTTAGTTCCAACAACATCTTTCATTGTTATTGTGAACTTTTGCCCTTCTTCTAATAAAACCTCTGGATCTTGGAAGTTTCCTGTTCTTATTTCTGGACCTTTAGTATCTAATAATATAGCTACTGGTTTATTTAATTTTTTCTAACCTTCTTAGCCATATCGAATCTTTCTTTGTGCTCTTCATGAGAACCATGAGAGAAGTTGAATCTGCATACGTTTAATCCATTTTCTACAAGTTGAGTTAAAATTTCCTCGCTTTGTGATGCTGGTCCTAGTGTACAAACTATTTTAGTCTTTTTTATCCCTTTTAACATTTTAGATCCTCCTAATTTATATAGATAATATTTTTACCATTTCATAAGTTTCATCATCAAATTTTCTTTCCATAGCTAAAGCTTCATATATATCTAAATCTATAATCTTATTATCTTTTATACCAACTACTCTAGCTGATTTGCCATCTAATAATAATTCTACAGCACGTACACCCATTCTACTTGCAAGTATCCTGTCAAATGCACTTGGACTTCCACCTCTTTGAACATGTCCTAACACTGTTATCCTTAAATCAGCGCCTGTTCTAGCAACTATTTCTTTTCCTAGCTCACTTGCGTTTCCAACCCCTTCAGCTAGAACAATTATACTATGTCTCTTTCCTCTTTTTTGAGTAGTTTTTAACCTTTTACAAACATCATCAATTTTGAAATCTATTTCTGGAACTATAACTGTTTCCGCTCCACCAGCAAGGCCTGCATATAAAGCTAAATCTCCACAATGTCTCCCCATTACCTCAACAATATTAACCCTTTCATGAGATGATGATGTATCTCTTATTTTTCCTATTGCATCTATTATAGTGTTCATTGTTGTATCAAAACCTATAGTATAATCTGTATATGGTAAATCGTTATCTATAGTTCCTGGTATTCCTATTGCTGGGAATCCTAAATCACTTAGTTTTTGAGCTCCATTAAATGATCCATCTCCACCTATAACAACAAGACAATCTACTTTATATTTTTTAAGTATCTTTACTGCTACAGCTCTTCCTTCTTCTGTTTTAAATTCTTCACATCTAGATGATTTTAATATAGTTCCACCTCTATGTATTATATCTCCAACTGAAGATAAATTCATTTCTTGTATGTCTTCTTCTATTAATCCTTTGTACCCTCTATTTATTCCATAAACCTTACACCCATAGTATATAGCAGATCTAACAACAGCCCTTATAGCTGCATTCATACCTGGCGCATCTCCTCCACTAGTTAATATACCTATAGTTTTCATTAACATTACCTCCTAGTTGATTAATATATTTCATTTTTTAAGGGACATTTTTAGTCCCTATATTATATTTTCATCCCAGTGTAATTAAAAAATTCAGATAGTAGCGAAACTATCTATTTTTTGTCTATTATATCATAATTTCGCTACTTTTTTATATAATAAAATTTTAAATACCCTTAAAATTTTACTTTTATATTTGTTTTTGGCAATATATGTTCCAATTCATTAATTAAATTTTCGTTTATATTAACCTTTATATGGTTCCATTTATATACCTGTTTTATATTTTCTGCGTATATATATATATCATTTTCTCCCGGGTATTTAGTTACTACCGATATTAAATCATTTACTAACTCTTTATTTTCTATAGAATTAATTTTCAAGTATAAAGTAGGCTTATCTTTATTCCCACTATCATTCATATCTCTTATTTCTCTAGCTATAAGTTTTGCATTTTCGTCTTCTTTTATACTCAATCTTCCATCTATATAAATAATTTTATCTTCTTGGATAACTGTATTATATTTTTGAAGAACTTGAGGAAAAACTATAACTTCTATAACTCCAAATAAGTCTTCTAATTCAATTATGGCCATTAAATCATTTCGTTTTGTTGTTCTTATAGTTTTATTTATTACTATACCACCCATCGTCACTTCTCTTTCATTTAAATTTAGATAAGTAATATAGTCGTCTTTTATTTCATTTAGTTCAGCATTGTTTATTGTAGTATTTCTTTTTATTTCATCTTTATATTGAGATAATGGATGCCCACTTACATACATTCCTAACACTTCTTTTTCTAAATAAAGTCTTTCTTTTTCTTCTAACTCTTTTACATGTGGTAATGTATACATACTTTGTATATCATTATTTATAGATTCATCCATCTCAAATCCATCAAATAATGAAACTTGTCCTGCTAAATTTTTCTTTCTATCCATAGATATACTTTCAAGAAGTTTTTCATATCCAAGAAGCAAACTAGCTCTATTGTCTCCCATTTCATCAAAAGCGCCACATTTTATAAGACTTTCAATTATACGTTTATTTAAATCTTTTGAATCTAATCTTTTGCAAAACTCATTAAAATCTTTAAATTCTCCGCTACTTTCTCTTTCTTTTATTATATTATTTAATACATTTACACCTACATTTTTTACTGCTGCAAGCCCAAATCTTATACTTTTGTCTTCAACTGAAAATTTAGTAAAACTTTTATTTATATCTGGTTTTAAAACATCTATTTTTAGGCTATTACACTCTCTTATATATTCAACAACTTTATCTGTATTACCCATGACACTAGTTATTAAGGCTGCCATAAATTCTACAGGATAATGAGCTTTTAAATATGCTGTTTCATATGCTAATACTCCATATGCAGCGGCATGACTTTTATTGAATGCATACTTTGCAAAGTCAATCATATCATCGAAAATTTTGTTACCTATATCTTCAGGTACTCCATTTCTAACACATCCAGCTATTTCAAGTTCTCCATTTTCATCTGTCTTACCATGGATGAAATATTCTCTTTCTTTTTCCATTACATCCATTTTCTTTTTACCCATAGCTCTTCTAACCAAGTCACTACGTCCGTAACTATATCCACCCAAGTCTCTGACAACTTGCATTACCTGCTCTTGATAAACTAAACACCCATATGTAACTTCCATTATAGGTTTTAGTTTTTTATGAAGATATTCTACGTTTTCAGGGTTATTTTTATTATTTATATAAACTGGAATAGAATCCATAGGTCCTGGTCTGTATAAAGATATTCCGGCTACTATATCCTCAAAATTATCCGGTTTAAGCTGTTTCATAAAGCTTCTCATACCAGCACTCTCTAACTGGAATACCCCTAGAGTGTTTCCAGATGAAAGTAATTCATAAACTTTAGGATCATCATATTCCATTTTAGAAAAGTTTATTTTTAAATTATGATTTTTTTCTATTAAATCAAGTGCATCTCTTATTACTGTTAAAGTTCTTAGTCCTAAGAAGTCCATTTTTAATAGGCCTAATTCCTCTAAAGTTGTCATTGTAAACTGAGTAGTTATAGCATCTTGATGCTTATATAAAGGGACATACTCATCTATTGGCTTTTTAGATATAACAACTCCTGCAGCATGTGTTGATGCATGTCTTAACATTCCTTCTATTTTTCTTGAAACATCTATTATTTCTTTTGTCTCTGAATCTTCTTCATATAATTTTTTAAGATTAGGATTTGTATCTAATGCTTTGTCTATTGTCATTCCTAGTGCAAAAGGAATTTCTTTTGCTATATTATCAACTTTGTTATAACTAACGTCTAATACCCTCCCAACGTCTCTTATGGCAGCTTTTGCTCCCATTGTTCCAAATGTTATGATCTGAGCAACATGATCTTCACCATATTTCCTTTTTACATAATCTATAACTTCTTCTCTACGCTCATAACAAAAATCTATATCTATATCGGGCATAGATACACGTTCTGGATTTAAGAATCTCTCAAATAATAGAGAGTATTTTATAGGGTCTATATCAGTAATGTATAAAGTGTATGAAACTATAGATCCAGCAGCACTACCTCTACCTGGACCTACCATAATATTATTTTCTCTTGCAAAATTTATAAAGTCCCAAGTTATCAAGAAGTACTCTACGTAACCCATCTTCTCAATTACACCTAATTCATACTCTAATCTATCTAAAATCTCTTGTGAGGGCTTTTTATATCTTTCTTTAAGTCCCTTAAAGCATAACATCCTTAAATACTCTTGAGGTGTATATCCACCAGGAACATCGTATTGAGGTAAATGTATAGTATTGAAATCAAATTCAACATTACACATTTGTGCAATTTTAGAAGTGTTATCTAAAGCTTCTTGAACTTCAGGAAAAATTTCTTCCATTTCTTCTCTAGATTTAAGATAGAATTCATCACTCCCAAATCTCATTCTAGCTGGGTCATTTACAGTTTTACCCATTTGTATACACATTAATATATCATGTATCTTTGAATCTTCTTTTCTTACATAATGGACGTCATTAGTTGCTACTAATCCAACTCCAATTTCTTTAGAAAGTCTTATTAACTCTCTGTTAACTTCTTTTTGCTCAGGTAAATTATGATCTTGAATTTCTAAATAATAATTTTCTTCGCCAAAAATTTCTTTATACTTCAAAGCTATATTTTTAGCTTTATCATAATTTCTATTCATCAATGCTTGTGATACATCTCCTGCTAAACAAGCAGAAAGTGCAATGATACCTTCACTATGTTTTTTTATTTCATCTATATCAACTCTTGGTTTATAATAAAATCCTTGTACATATGCTGCTGATACTAACTTAATTAGATTTTGATATCCTGTAGTATCTTTAGCTAGAAGTATTAAATGTCCCTGAGATTTATCAAAATTAGGGTCTTTATCTTTCATTCCTCTAGGTGCTGTATAAACCTCACATCCTATAATAGGCTTTATTCCTTCTTTTTTTGCTACTTTAAAAAAGTCTATGGCCCCAAACATACATCCATGGTCAGTTATTGCAACTGCACTCATATTTAATTCTTTAGCCCTGTTTACTAAATTTTTTATTCTTGAAAAACCATCTAGCAAACTATATTCTGTATGAACATGTAAATGTACAAAATCTTTGCTCAAAGACCTCACCTCCTGCTTGTAAAAAAACCTTCTATTTTAATTTTCAATGATTACTTTTTTGAAATACATATACGAAAATTATATTAACTCATAATTATAAAAGGAGTATAATTTCCTATGTATTATAAAAGTAATTTTACCACAATATATACCTCTTAATCAAAAAAAGAGGCATAATGCCTCTTATTCTAATTTCAATCTTAAATTATCTGCTATTTGTTCTATTTTCCTTAACCTATGGTTAACTGCTGATTTACTTAATTGAGGACTAGCCATTTCTCCAAGTTCTTTTAATGTTAAATCTTCATACTCTATTCTTAAAACTGCTATTTCTCTTAAATTTGGCGGAATGTGATCTAATCCTACTTTTTGTTGTATATATTTTATATTTTCTATTTGCCTTACAGCTGCATTAACAGTTTTTGATAAATTAGCTGTTTCACAATTAACAATTCTATTTACGTTGTTTCTCATTTCTTTTACTATCTTTGTACTTTCAAGACTTAATAAAGCTTGGTGAGCTCCTATTATGTTTAATAAATCTGATATTTGTTCACTTTCCTTTAAATATACTACGTAGTTATTTTTCCTAGATACAGTTTTTGAATTAAATCCTAAGGAATTTATAAGATCCTTTAATGATTCTGCAAATTCTTCATTATTTGTTACAAATTCTAAGTGGTAATTTTTTTCTGGGTCGCTAATAGAACCTCCTCCTAAAAAAGCACCTCTTATAAAAGCTCTAATACAGTCATTATCTTTAATAAGACCTTCAGGAACTTTATTCATCGTAAAGAAATAATCTTCTTGAGATAAAATACCTAATTTTCTTAATAAATTTTCCGCACCCATTTCACTAGTAACCATAAGTACATAACTACTATTCCGTTTTAACATTTGATTTTTATTCACCGATATCTCTGTGTTAATTCCAAAATTAGATTTTAATAATTTAAAGATCTTCCTAGCAGTTGAGTTTAACTCTGTACTTATTTTTAAGTTTAACTTTTTATATCCAGCGATTTGTATACTTCCTGCCAATCTGACTATTGCAGAAAGCTCACTTATATTACAGCATTCATTATCCGAAAAAATTCTAGCTAGTTCATTTTTTGTTTCTGCTGAAAAAGACATCTTTCATCACCTATAGTTAATTCTTTTTAATCTTTTTTAATCTCGTCTAAAGCAACTTTTATAATTTCTTTTTCATCGTCATATCTAGCTAAATCTACTACTCTATCTAAGTGAACAAACTTAGCATCGATGAAACCTTCCTCTTTTTGAGGAATCGTATCCATATTTCTTGCTTGCATTAAATACCAATACACAGTCTTATGAACTGCTTTGTTCTCATCCCAATTTTCCTTGAAAGTATAGTGTATTTCACCTAAATACTTTAGTATATCAGCCTTTACACCTGTTTCTTCTAGAACTTCTCTAAGTGCTGCATCTTCCTTATTCTCTCCAATTTCAACTTTTCCTTTAGGCAATACCCAGTCTCCATTAAATTTTCTAAGTAAGAGCACTGCATTACCAAACAATACTACGCCCCCGGCACTAACCTCTTCTCTCATTGGTGTTCACTCCTTAAAATAACATAATAATAAGGATTTCTACATAAATTTTTAAAATCCTTTTTTACTTCTCATTATCATAAATATGACTTAGTGCCAAATTAACAACTACATTAGATATGTAATCTGCATCGTGTCTTATATAGTTACTTTTTATTTCTACTAAATTACATTCTACCACTTTTATTCCCATATCTTCCAGTGTTTGTTTTTGTTTTTTATCTAATAATACTTGGCTTGCGCCATCTTTATTGTAAATTTCAAATACAGGCTTTGGTAAAACTTCATTATTTGTTATTACTATATCAATTATATCTTTTCCACAATGTTTATTTATAGCATTTATATGGTCTACAACATTAAAATTATCGGTCTCTCCAGGTTGAGTCATTATATTTGATATATACACTTTAGGAGCTTTAGATTCTTTTATTGCATCAATAACTCCATCTACTAATAAATTAGGCATTATGCTTGTATATAAGCTTCCTGGCCCTATAACAATAATATCTGTATTTTTTATAGACTTAATAACCTCATCTAGTGGTTTAGCATTTTTAGGTTCTAGCTCTATACTCTTAATTTTCGTATTTTGAGACCTAACCTGATTGGGTATATTAGATTCACCTTTTACAATATTTCCATTATCAAGATTTGCTATTAAGTTTATATCCTCTAACGTTACAGGTAAAACCCTGCCTGTTATAGCAAAGACTTCACTCATTTTATAAACAGCCGTTTCAAAGTTGCCGTAAACTCCATTCATAGCGGCTAAAAATAAATTTCCAAAGCTCTGACCTTTTAAAGCCCCCTCCGTAAATCTATATTTCATAACAGCGTCCATAGTAGGCTCCATATTCGCTAATGAAAGTAAACAGTTTCTTATATCCCCAGGAGGCAACATACCCAAATCTTCCCTTAATACTCCTGATCCTCCACCATCATCAGCAACAGTTACTACAGCCGTTATATTAGGAGTGTAATGCTTTAGTCCTCTTAAAAAAACTGATTGACCTGTTCCTCCTCCTATTACAACTACTCTAGGTTTTTCTTCTTTTATATTATTTTTCATAGTCTTGTTAGAGTTTTCTTTTTTTTCTTTAAGATATAGAAAAACTACACTTATTGAAAAAATCCACCCTACTAATCCTATAAAAATTATTACTGATGTCATAATTCCCTCCAAATTTTATCTAAGAGTGTAATCTCTATGTTTTTTTACAACTCTATAGCCCTTTTTGATCAAATCATCATAAAGCAAATTAGAAATTGTTACAGATCTATGTCTTCCACCTGTACACCCAATAGCTATAACTAAATGACTCTTCCCTTCTTCAATATAGTGAGGTATTAAGAAATCTACCATATCTTCTAACTTAGCGAAAAATTCTATACTTACATCAGAATCCATTACATAATCTCTTACAACTTGATCTTCTCCTGTTTTAGGTCTTAAATCTTCTACATAATATGGATTGGGTAAAAATCTAACATCAAATACTAAATCTGAATCTATAGGTATTCCATGCTTAAACCCAAATGAAACTACAGATATTGTAAGTTTAGGAGTTTTTTCTCCTTCTATATATAACTTGCTTATTTCATCTTTTAAATCTCTCGGCTTCATATTGCTAGTATCTATAATACTATCAGCCTTATCTCTTAAAGTCTGAAGAATTTCTCTTTCTTCTTTTATTCCTTCTGTTATTTGCGTAGATTTAGCCAATGGATGGTTTCTCCTAGTCATTTTATATCTTTTTACTAAAATATCATCTGCGCAATCTAAAAATAAAACTTCATATTTATAATTTTCTTTTTCTAAGTAACTTAAACTTTCATGTAATGTCTCAAAGAACTCTCTTCCTCTTATATCTATCCCTAAAGCTACTTTATCTATGTTAGAATTTCCTTGATAACATAACTCTGCAAATTTAGTTATAAGAGTTGGAGGTAAATTGTCTACGCAATAAAACCCAATATCTTCTAAAGATTTCATAGCTTCACTTTTCCCAGATCCAGATAATCCTGTTACTATTATAAATCTCATACTATCTCCCCCTCTTAAAATTTAATATTTTTTATAAGGCTTAAATCTAAGTTTGCTTCTTTTGCAATTTCTATAGCTTTTTCAAAATTACCAACGTTATTTGGAGTATGTGCATCTGATCCTATAACAAACTCTACACCTGTATTTTTAATCTTTTTTATTTGTTCAACACTCAAGTTTCCATGATGCGAATTTATTTCTAGTAAAGTGTTTTGTTTAGCTGCTGCCTTTGCTACTTCATCAATATATACATCCCCTTTATCTCCAGGATGAGTAACTATAAATAAATCATTGTTTTCAATAGCATTTATTACAGCTCTTGTGTTGTAATCTTTACACGCCCCTTTAATTTTCAAATAATTAAATGTATGGTTAAGAGCACTTTTTATAGATGTAGGCATTGATCCAAAATGATACCCAGCCATAGTATAGTCTAACATTTTAGATATTTTATAATCTACATCTATATTTCCTTTATCATCTAATATATTACATTCCATTCCTAAAAGTATTTCTATTTCAGTATACTTTTCATTAAGTCTATCTATTTCTTCTCTCATTTTCGCTATATTATCATATTTAACTCCATATGCAATATGCTTATACCCATGATCTGATATACCTATCTTATCGATATTTTTTTCAATAGCCACTTTTACATTATCTTCAATGCTTCCTTTTCCATGACTGTATACAGTGTGAGTATGATAATCAGCTATTATTTTCATATTATTATTCATCTCCTAGTATTTTAACTTCCTCTTCTAGCATAATACCAAATTTAGAGTTTACTATATTTTTAACTACATATATTAAATCTAGTATATCTTTAGCTGTTGCATTTCCTAAGTTAACTACGAATCCAGAGTGTTTTTCTGAAACTTGAGCACCTCTTAAAGTTAATCCCTTTAATCCACTATCTTCTATTAGTTTTGCTGCAAAATATCCTTCTGGTCTTTTGAATGTACTTCCTGCACTTGGTAAGTTTAAAGGTTGTTTTGTTACTCTACTTTTCGTTAATTCTCTCATAGATTCTCTTATTTCTTCAAAGTTACCTTCTTTTAACTCTATAATTGCAGATAATACAATATATTCCTTTTTACTTATTATACTCTTTCTGTAAGAAAACTGCATTTCTTCATTAGTTAATTCAAAAATATTTCCTTCAAAATCCATAAGTTTAACACTTTTTACTATATTTTTCATTTCTCCACCATATGCGCCTGCATTCATAGCTATGGCTCCACCTAAAGTTCCCGGTATACCTGCTGCAAATTCAAATCCTGTAAGACTTTCATTTAATATAGCTTTTCCCATAAAAGAAAGTAATGCTCCTGATTGTGCATAAACAGTATTTCCTTCTATACTAAACTCATTGAAGTTATCAGCTATTTTTATAACTACACCTCTTATACCTCCGTCTCTAACTAAAAGGTTAGATCCATTACCTATAACTAAATATGATATTTTTTCCTTCTTTAATAAAGATACTAAATCTTTTAGTTGCTCTTCATTTCTTGGCTTTACTAAAAAATCTGCCGGACCTCCTACTTTAAACGATATATGATTTTTCATTGGCTCGTCTAAAAGTATGTCTTCCTTGTTTAATATATTTAATAAATGTTTATATATAAATTCCTTATTCATTATATTTCCTCCTAATTGGTGTTCTTTATTCATTTAATTTCTTCTTTACATTAAAATTATCCATATACTATAATAATGTATTAAAAACAAAATAACAATATACAAAACCTTGAATTGAGACTAAAAACGTTGATATAACTATCAACGTTTTTTATTTGCTATTAAAGTTTAATCAATCTTCTTTTAAATAACAATTATAATATATATATGGAACTATAATAGCCCCTCCAACTATATTCCCAAGTGTAACTGCTATTAAATTAAAGATTAATTGTAAAATCGATACATCAGCTCCTAGTACCATTCCCATAGGAATAAAAAACATATTAGCTATACTATGTTCAAATCCACATAAAACAAATAACATAATAGGAAACCAACACGCAAAAATTTTAGAAACTATATCTTTTCCTGCGGTTGCAAACCATACAGCTAAAACAACAATAATATTGCACATTACTCCTTTTAAGAAAGCACTTGTAAATCCTAATATTGCTTTACTTTGTGCTATATTCATAGACTTTATAGCTGCATCTTTAACTAAAGTATCACTAAAATAAATAAATGCTACAAGTATAATTGCTCCTATAAAATTTGCTATATATACCAATACCCAATTTCTAATCATTTCCTTTATTGTTATTTTTTTATCCATAACTGCCATTGACATAAGGTTATTTCCTGTAAATAACTCAGCTCCACAAACCACAACTAGCATAAGTCCTATTGGAAATATACTTGCTCCTGCAAATTTTGCTAATCCTGGATCTTTTATAGTCTGACTAATTAAAATATTACCTAATGCCCCTAATCCAATAAATAAGCCTGCTAAAATTCCTAATAATAAACTTTTTTTTGTAGATAATTTTGATTTTTTTATCCCAGATTCTACAGTTGCATTCGCTATTTGTATTGGAGTCAAAAAACTTTTATCCATAAAAATTCCCCCTAAAATTTATATATTTAATTATATGAAGCTTGTTGTAATTAATTTCACAAATAATTAGAAACATTACTATAATTTAAAATTCATTTTTAAATTTATCAAAATCTAGCCGAACCAATATTTTGACTAAACTTTCTCAATGTTTTAACTTTAATTAAATAAAATAATTTTTTATTTCCTAATTTTGTATTTTCTTGTATGTCGTTTTTTGTATACAAATAATTATTTTGTTGTATAATTGTTAAAGTTGTGTATTTATAAAATTTTTTAATTATTTATAATATTTTTTATATTAGGAGGAATTTTAAATGAGCGATAAAAAAATGCTTACACCTGCTGAAGTTGCTGAATACACTTTACATGCAGGAATAAAAAAAGCGACTACTCCAACTAAAAAAGTTTTAGTTTCTGCATTTTTAGCTGGAATGTATATAGCTTTAGGAGCTTTAGGTTCTATTGCTGCATCATATAACTTACTAGCTAACCCAGCTACTTACGGATTAGGTAAAATGGTCGCTGGACTTATGTTCCCTGCAGGTCTAGTACTTATATTAATAGCAGGTGGAGACTTATTTACAAGTAATATTCTTATAACATTAGCAGCTTTAAAGAAAAAAGTAACTTGGGGCCAAACTATTAAAAACTGGTCTTTAGTTTGGATCGGAAACTTAATAGGTGCTGCTTTTGCTGCTGCTTTAGTTGCTAAGTCTGGTGTATTTGATTGGAGCAATGGGTTGTACGGTGGAGTTGTTATAAAAACTGCTGTTGGTAAATCAAATATAGAATTTTTTGCAGCTATAGCTTCAGGGGTAGTATGTAACTTATTAGTTTGCGCTACTGTTTGGGCTTCTTATGCAGCTAAGTCTGTTTCAGGAAAAGTAATGATGGGTTGGTTAGGAATATTCGTATTCGTATGTATAGGGGTAGAACACGTTGTTGCTAACATGGGATATTTATTAGCTGGTTTAATAGTTAAATTAAACCCAACATATTTAGAAGCAGCTCATAAAACTTTAGCTGATGTTGCAAACTTTAATTTTGGCAATGTTTTATTACATAACTTCCTACCTGTTACTATAGGTAACATAATAGGTGGTATGGTAATCGCAGGATCTTACTACTTCTTATTCATGAGTAAAAGCGAAAATTAATATTATATATTTCAGACCCTCTTATTTATGTAAGAGGGTTTTTATATGGTTAAATATTTGCCTTTTTGTTATAATTAATATAATTATCCAATTGCGTAAAATGCATTTCAAGGAGGGGATTATCATTTTATCCGTAATTTTTTCATATGAATTTTTAGTAATAGCTCTATATGTGATTAACTTTTTAGTCATTCTTAATATGATATTTAGAGAAAGAAGAAGTATAGAATCTTCAGTTGCTTGGATTTTAATTTTAACAATAGTTCCTCCAGCAGGTTTTGTTTTATATACAGTGTTTGGTCGAAAAATGAATAAAGTTAACATGTTCAAATTAAAAAAAGAGGAAGATAAAAAATTAAAAAGTAGGATGATTGAATCTACAGATTTCTTACAATACTCTGAGCGATTTGAACCTAGTATAGCGGAACATAGAGATATGATTTACTCTTTAGCTACCTTAAATAGTGCCCCCTATACTACAAATAATAAAGTTTCAATCTATACTGATGGTTACGAATTCTTTGATGAACTAAAAGATCAGTTAAAAAAAGCAAAAAAATATATTCATATTGAATTCTATATTTTTAAAGACGACGGAATAGGAAATGAAATTTTAGATATTCTTATTGAAAAACTTTCTGAAGGTGTAGAGGTTAGACTTTTGTATGATACAGTTGGGAGTAGACTTTTATCTGAAAAAGGAATTCAAAAACTAAGAAAATCTGGAGGTAAGATCGGAGCTTTCTTCCCTTCATTCTTAAAGATAATAAACTTCAACTTAAACTTTAGAAATCACCGTAAAATAGTTGTAATCGACGGCGAAGTAGGATTTGTTGGTGGATTTAATGTCGGGGATGAGTACTTAGGAAAAGATCCTAAGTTTGGTTACTGGAGAGATACTCATACTAAAATAGTAGGATCTGCAGTAAATGATTTAAATCTTAGATTTATGATGGACTGGAGATATACTACACATGAAGATATTAGTTTTACTAAGTATTTAAATGATGATATTAATCCGTATAACGGCAATGTAGGAATACAAATAGTTAATAGTGGTCCTGATTTATCAGAAATAGACGAAATTAAATATGGATACTTAAAAATGATTCAAAAAGCTAAAAAATATTTATATATCCAATCTCCATATCTTATATTAAATAGTTCTTTGCTTGATGCTCTAAAAATAGCATGTTTATCTGGTGTAGATGTAAGAATAATGATTCCTTCTAAACCAGATCATCCATTTGTATATTGGGCAAGCTATTCTTATGCTGGAGAACTTTTAAAATTTGGAGCTAAAATTTATACTTATGATAAAAATGCTTTTCTTCATTCAAAAACAGTGGTTATAGATGACTCAATTTGTTCTATAGGTACTGCAAATATGGATATTCGTAGTTTTGAACTTAATTTTGAAGTCAATGCATTTATGTATTGCTCTGATGTTGCAATTAAACAAAAAGAGATATTTGAAGAAGATATAGAAAAATGTGTACAAGTAACTCAAGAAATGTATGATAACAGATCTAGAGTTATTCAGTTTAAAGAATCTATATCAAGACTTCTATCTCCTGTTTTATAAAACAAAAACACCTAAAATAAATATATTATTTTGGGTGTTTTATTTATTTGTTATTTATTTTTGAAAATTTAGAAATTTGCTAAAAACTTTATAGTAAATACGCTATAATATGTATATCACGACAAATATATTAATATATTATAAAATAAAGTTTTAGTTTAATATCAAGGAGGTTCTGTATGTGTAGATGTTCTCAATGTAACAATGATGTATTTGAAGAATTAGATGAATTTATAGATTCTTTACCTACTAAAAAAGGGGCTCTAATCCAAGTTTTGCACCATGCACAAGGTCTATTTGGTTATTTACCAAAAGAAGTGCAGCTTCATATTGCAAAAAAATTGGATGTATCTCCAGCTAAAGTTTATGGTGTTGTAAGTTTTTACTCTTACTTTACCACTGAACAAAAAGGTGAATATAAAATAAGCGTCTGTCTAGGTACGGTTTGTTTTGTAAAAGGTGCAGACAAAATACTTGCTGAATTTGAAAAACAATTGGGGATTAAATCTGGGGAAACTACATCTGACCTTATGTTCTCTCTTGAAGGTCTTAGATGTGTTGGAGCTTGCGGCCTAGCTCCTGTAGTTGTTGTAAATGGAAAAGTTTATGGTCAAGTTAAGGTTGATCAAGTAAAAGATATAATAGCTGAATATAAACAAATAGAAGCTACTTGTTAATTAAGGGGGAAGGGAATAGATGAGTAAAATAAAGTCATTTAATGAGTTAAGAGATCTAATCGATGAGTTAAAACCAAATTTATCTTTAAGAAATAATACAATCCATGAAAATAGTAAAAAGGAATTACTAGTTTGTGGAGATACAGGCTGTAGAGCTGCAAATAGTATGCCTATAATCGATAGTTTGAAATCCGAAATAAAAAATGCAGGCTTAGAAGATACTGTTAGTGTATCTTTAACAGGCTGTTTTGGTTTTTGTGCTCAAGGTCCAATTGTTAAGGTTCATCCTGATAACGTTTTCTATGTAAAGGTTAGTGCCGATGATGCTAAAGAAATTGTTCAAGAACATTTAGTAAAAGGAAATGTAGTAGATAGATTGTTGTATTTGGAAGCTTCAGAAAATAAAAAGGTACATGCTTCTGAGGATATTTCTTTTTATAAACAACAAATGCGTATAGCTCTACATAATTGTGGATACATAAATCCTGAAAAAGTTGAAGATTATATAGCAAACGCTGGTTATTTAACGCTTGGTAAATGTATAACTGAGTTAACACCTGAACAAGTTATAGAAGAAGTAAAGGTTTCAGGACTTAGAGGTAGAGGCGGTGCAGGGTTCCCAACAGGAATAAAATGGGAAGCTACTAGAAAATCTATCTCTGATCAAAAGTATGTTGTTTGTAATGCAGATGAAGGTGATCCTGGTGCATTTATGGATAGATCTATATTAGAAGGAGACCCGCATAAAGTTCTAGAGGCTATGGCTATTTGTGGTTATGCAGTAGGTTCAGATACTGGTTATATTTATATAAGAGCTGAATATCCGCTTGCTATAGAAAGACTTCAACTAGCTATATCTCAAGCTAAAAATTTAGGACTTCTTGGTGATAATATATTAGGAACTGATTTTAACTTTAATATAGAACTTAAATACGGAGCTGGTGCATTCGTCTGTGGTGAAGGTACAGCGTTAATGAGATCAATAGAAGGTAATCGTGGAGAGCCTAGAATGAAAACTTATAGCTCAACTAAAAAAGGTCTTTGGGATGTTCCAACTTGTGCAAATAACGTTGAGACTTTTGCCAATATACCTCCTATTTTGAGCAATGGCGGTAATTGGTATAAAAATATAGGAACTGAGAAATCTTCTGGAACTAAAGTTTTTGCTCTTGGAGGAAAGATACATAATGTAGGACTTGTTGAAATACCAATGGGTACAACTCTAAGAGATGTAATATATAATATAGGCGGTGGTATACCGGATGGTCGAGAGTTTAAAGCAGTACTTACAGGTGGTCCATCTGGAGGTTGTATTCCTTCTGATTACTTAGATACTCCTATAGATTTTGATAATTTAAGTAATCTAGGTTCTATGATGGGTTCAGGAGGTATGCTTATTTTAGATGATACTGACTGTATGGTCGATATCGCCAAGTTCTTCTTAGGATTCACAGTCGAAGAATCTTGCGGTAAATGTACACCTTGTCGTATAGGTAATAAGAGACTACTTGAAATATTAACAAAAATAACAGATGGAAAAGGTACGGAACAAGATTTAATAGATTTAGAAAATTTATCTAAAACTATAGTAAGTACATCTTTATGTGGATTAGGAAAATCTGCTCCTAACCCAGTTCTAAGTACTCTTAACTATTTCTATGATGAATATAAATCTCATGTTATTGATAAAAAATGTCCTTCTGGCAAATGCCAAGCACTATTAAACTTTGTTATAACTGATTCATGTATAGGGTGTACAAAATGTTCTAAAGTTTGCCCTGCTGGATGTATATCTGGTTCAGTTAAAGAAAAGCATGAAATAGATGTATCAAAATGTTTGAAATGTGGAGCTTGCATGGACAACTGTAAATTTAATGCAATAATTAAGAGATAAGGGGGATAATCGATGAGTCTAGTTAATTTAACTATAAATGGTAAAAATATATCTGTTGAGAACGAAACTACAATACTTGATGCAGCTAAAAAATTAAATATAAAAATTCCAACATTATGTCATCTTCATATGGATGAAATAAATATGCATAATAAATGCGCTTCTTGCCGTGTATGTATGGTTGATACTAAAAGAGGTTTAGTACCTGCTTGTGCTACTAATGTTAAGGAAGGTATGGAAGTTCAAACTAATACTCCTCGTGCTTTAAATGCAAGAAGAACTGTAGTTGAACTTTTATTGTCAGACCATCCTCAAGATTGTTTGGTTTGTGATAAAAATGGAAATTGCGAACTTCAAACTATCGCTCATGACTTAGGGATAAGAAATATAACTTATCAAGGTGAAAAAACTAATTTAGGAATTGATAATTCTAGTAAGTCTATAGTTAAAAACCATGATAAATGTATACTTTGCAGAAGATGCGAAACTATGTGTAGTGAAATACAAAAGGTAGGAGTTTTATCAGGAGTTAATCGTGGATTTGAAACTATGGTATCTACATTCTTTAACGAAGATATGGCTAAAACTAACTGTTCTTTCTGCGGGCAATGCATTGCTGTCTGTCCTACAGGAGCATTATCTGAAGTTAATAATATAGATTTAGTTTGGAATGAAATTAATAACCCTAAAAAGACAACAGTGGTTCAAGTTGCTCCAGCTGTAAGAGTTGCTTTAGGTGAAGAATTTGGGCTTGCTCCAGGTACTATAACTACCGGAAAGATGGTTTCTGCTCTTAAGTTATTAGGTTTTAAATATGTATTTGATACAAATTTTGCAGCTGATATAACTATACTTGAAGAGGCTTCTGAATTTATAAATAGATTAAATGAAAATAAAAATTTACCAATTTTAACAAGTTGCTGCCCTGCTTGGATAAACTACTTAGAACACCACTATCCCGAATGTTTAAATTTAGCTTCTAGCTGTAAGTCTCCTCAAAACATGTTTGGAGCTATAGCTAAAAACTACTTTACTTCTAAAATAAATATATCTCCTAAAGATATAACTGTAGTTTCTGTTATGCCTTGTATCGCAAAAAAATATGAAGTTTCTAGAACTGAACTAGGAAATGATGGTATTTTAGACGTTGACGTATCTATCACTACTAGAGAACTTGCTAAAATGATAAAAGAATCTGGAATAGATTTTTTAAATTTAGATGATGAAAATTTCGATAATCCAATGGGCGAATCTACAGGTGCAGCTGATATATTCGGTACTACAGGAGGCGTATTAGAAGCTGCTCTTCGTACATCTTACGAATGGGTTACTGGCCAAGAACTAGAAAGTTTAGATTTTAAATCTGTTAGAGGTCTTGATGGAATAAAAGAAGCTAGTATTACTATTGGAGACTCAATAATAAATGTTTGCGCTGCTAGTAGTTTAGGAAATGCAAAGAAAATAATGGATGATGTTAAAGCTGGTAATTCTAAGTATCACATAATAGAAATAATGGCTTGTCCTGGAGGATGTATATCAGGAGCAGGTCAACCGTATCACCGTGGAGATTATTCTATAGTTAAATCAAGATCTGAAGGGTTATACAATATAGATTCTAATAAAGAAATCCGTAAATCGCATAAAAACCCTGCAGTAAATACACTATATGATGAGTTTTTAGGCAATCCATGTGGCGATTTAGCTCATAAATATCTTCATACTTACTACTTCGATAAAAGCAAATTTTTCGAATGTGATGAAGAATTAGTTAAAGCTACTGAATAGTAAATTTGCTTATATTAAACATAAAAATAAGGTGTGACAAATCGTCACACCTTATTTATTTTTATCTATTAAAGTCGCTAACTTCTTTGTAAACTCTTTTGCTGCATCATATCCCATACGCTTTTGTCTAAAGTTCATAGCTGCAACTTCCAAAATCATAGCTGTATTTCTTCCTGGTTTTACTGGAACTATTAGTTTTTCTACATCTATTCCTAATATTTCCTCATACTCTTTATCTAATCCTAATCTATCATAATAAGTCTTATCATTCCAAGATTCTAATCGTATAACTAAATCTATAACCTTAGAATCTTTGACAGCACCTATTCCATACATGCTTCTTACATCTATTATACCTATGCCTCTTATTTCCATAAAGTGTCTTAATACTTCTGGAGCTTGTCCCATAAGTATATTCTCATCAACTTTAGTTATTTCTACTGCATCATCTGCTATTAATCTATGTCCTCTTTGAACTAGTTCTAAAGCTGTTTCTGATTTACCAACACTACTTTCCCCTCTTATTAACACTCCAACGCCAAATACATCCACTAAAACCCCATGTATAGTAGTTGTAGGAGATAATTTTGAGTCTAGGTAATTAGATAATTTATTTATTAATCTTGTAGTATTACGTTTTGTTGCTAAAACTACTCTATTATGTTTTTTAGCCATTTCTATAACATCATCTTTTACTGTTAAACCTCTAGAAACTATTAAAGCTGGCACTTCATAACTAAAAAATTTATCTAGAACTGACCTTCTTACATTCTTGTCCATATGACTAAAGTAAGTATACTCTGTTCTTCCTACTATTTGGATTCTATCATAAGTAAAGTGTTCAAAATAACCTGCAAACTGTAGTCCTGGTCTGTGTATATCTTGATAGTGAACATAATATTCTACATCATCAGGTAAGTTTACTACTTCTAAATCTAAATCTTTTATTAATTGCCTAATTGAAACTGACTTTTCACTTCTCTCATTATCTATTTCCATTGTGTGATTTACTCCTTTATAAAAGTTATTTGTTGTTAAAAAATTTAAATACACTTTCTGCTGAAGACTTATTCATTCCCTCTACTTCTAATAAATCTTCGAAACTAGCAACTTTTATTTCTTCTATGCTTTTAAAGTGACTCAATAATGCTTTTTTCTTTTTTCTCCTATTCCTTGTATATCATCTAACACTGATTTTGTCAAAGATTTATTCCTTAAACTTCTATGATATGAAATAGCATAGTTGTGAACCTCTTCTTGTATGCTTGCTACAAATCTATACAAATTAGATGTTTTATCGAGTTCTATTTCTTTTTCCTGGGAAATTAATCCTTTTGTTCTATGTTTATCGTCTTTATACATTCCCCATAGAGGAATATTGACACCATATCTGTCTAAAACCTTTTTGACTGCGCTTACTTGACCTTTTCCCCCATCTAACAGTATTAAATCTGGAAAGTTTTCATACTTTATTCTTCTTTCCACTATCTCTGCCATAGAGTCATAATCATTTGGACCTTCAACTGTTTTTATCTTATATCTTCTATACTCTTTTTTATCCTTTTTACCATCTGTAAATACAACCATTGATCCAATAGAATCTACACCTTGTATATTTGATATATCAAATGATTCTATTCTTTTTGGTGTATCTTTTAATCCCAAAATATTCTTAAGTTCTTCAAGAGCACCTATACTCTTTTGATACTTTAATTTATTTAGGTTTGAGAACTTTTCTAGATATTCAATAGCATTTTTTCTAACCATTTCTATCAAGTTCTTCTTGTCCCCCTTCTGAGGAACCTTTATATTTACCTTTTGACCTTTTTTATCTGTTAACCATTCTTCTAAAACAAAACTATCCTCTATCTCATCTTCTATTATAATTTCTTTAGGTATATAATCTTGAGATATATAAAACTGTTTAACAAAAGATGATAAAATAGATTTATGAGAACTATCCATAACACCTTCTAAAATAAAGTGTTCTCTGCCTACTATTTTTCCATTTCTTATAAAAAACACTTGTACACAAGCTTCGTCATGCGCTCTCGCCATAGCTATTATATCTTGATTTAAATCTGAAGTTCCTGAGTCTATTTTTTGTTTTTGAACCATATCTTCTAAACTTCTAATTTTATCTCTATAAATTGCTGCATCTTCAAAGTTAAAATCCATTGCACATTTATTCATCTTTTCTTTTAAAATTTCTATTAATCTTTCTTCTTTACCAGATAAAAATAAAATTACTTCCTCTATCATTTTATTGTATTCTTCTTTACTTACTTCACCTGTACATGGTCCTATACACTTTTTAATATGTTTATTTAAACATGGACGAACTTTATTTGCTATTGCTTTTTCTATATCTATATTACATGTTCTTATAGGATAAGTATTTCTTATTATCTCAAGAGTATCATTTACAGCAGTTATATTTGTATATGGCCCAAAATATTTAGCCTTATCCTTTAAAACCTTTCTTACTTTTAAAATCCTTGGATAATCTTCATTTACTGTTACTTTTATATATGGGTATGTCTTATCATCCCTGAGAAGCACATTGTACTTAGGTCTGTATTGCTTTATTAAGTTACATTCTAAAATCAACGCTTCTAATTCTGAATCAGTTATTATATATTCAAATTTGGCAATGTTCTTTACCATTGATTTTACTTTCGATGTATGATTTTTAGAAGATTGGAAGTATTGCCTTACTCTATTTTTAAGAGATATAGCTTTTCCAACATATATAATCTTATCATTTTCATTTTTCATTAAATAAACCCCAGGTTCTGCTGGAAGCTTTTTTAACTGTTCTTGTATATCAAACATTATTTCACCTCGGCTTTAATTTATAATAAAATTATACCCTAAATCACATTCAAATAATAAGATATTTAAAGTAAGTCTTAAAATAATTAAAGAAGGATAAATACAAGTTTTTATAACTTTAAAAGCCTTTTTTAGCTTAAAGTCCATCTTATATTTATCCTTCTAATTTAAATTATTTTATATTCAATTTTTTTATTTCTTTGCTTTTCCTCCATTAACTTGTAAGAAATATGTTCCTGCATCTTCTCTTGTTTTAAACTCTGGAGAATCTTTGTATTTGTCAACATTTTCAGAAGTTAATCCTACTATATCTATAGATCCTGTTTCATATAAATTAAGAGCTGCATTAGGATCTTTAACTATCTTAGTATTTACTTTATCTATCTTAACTGAGCTTGCATCCCAATAATCTGGATTTTTACTCATTGTAAATACATCTTCTATTTTCCAAGTACTTAATGTAAATGGTCCATTATAGTATATCTTATCTGCTGCAGTTCCGTATTCACTTCCAAATTCTTTTACAGCTTTTTCATTTTGTGGTAAGAATGATTTGAAGAACATTAAACTATCGAAGTAGTGAACTGGTCTTACTAAATCTACTTTTAATGTATAATCATCTACTGCTTTTATTCCTACACCATCTGCATTATCTGTTTTTCCTAGATTAAAATCTTTAGCTCCTACTATATCATACATAATGAATCCATAAGTTGATGCTGTAGCTGGGTCTAAAGTTCTCTTCCAAGAATATTCAAAGTCTTTAGCTGTTACTGGGTCTCCATTTGACCATTTAGCATCTTTTCTTAAATGGAAAGTCCATGATTTACCATCTTCTGATTTTTCCCATTTCTCCGCAGTTCCTGGAATTAGCTTACCGTCTTTGTCTTGTTTAACTAATCCTTCCATAGTATTCATCAATACTTCTGATGAAACTGTATCTGTAGCTTTACTTATATCCAATGTAGGAATATCTGATGCAAGAGATAAGTTAAGTTCTTTTTTACCTTCTCCTAATTCTACCCAATTATATATTGCCTGAACGCCAAATGACGGAGTAAGTCTTCCACTTACATATGGTTTTTGAAGATAAGATGCTCCTTTTTGGTAAAGAGGAGATAAAAATCCATCTTCTAACATAAGTTTTTCAGCCTTTGCATATTTTTCCCAACTTTCTTTTTGACTTCCAGCTGTTTTACCTTCCTCTATAAGCTTATCGTATTCTGGATTACTATATCCTGTATTTTTAGCATATTGTAATCCACTTTGCATAGTCTCTAAGAATGTTAATGGGTCTGGGTAATCTGGTGACCATCCTGAATGTGTAAGTTGAAATTCTCCTTTTTCTTCTAATGCAAGTTTTTGTTTAAATGGCTGTACTTTTATCTCTACTTTTAATCCTGGCAATGCATTTTGAAGTTCTGCTTGCATAAATTCAACTTCTTTTTTAGCACTTTCTGACTCGAATGATAATAATTCTAGAGTTACAGTATCAAATCCAACTTCTTCTTTAGCTTTTTCCCATAGTTTAGTAGCTTCTTCCTTATTGTATTTATAGCCCATCTCTCCAGCTACTTCTCTATAATCTTTACCATCTTCATTAAAAGCTAATTTTTCAGCAACTATATAATCAGCTGCTGTACATCCATTATTTATTATTGTTTCACATAGAGTTTCTTTATCTATAGCCATAGATATCGCTGCTCTTGCATTTTTGTTAGCAAGAACTTCATATGGATCTCCTGCTTCTCCACTTCCTGATGAGGAACCACCACTGTTACTACATCCAACCATACTCATTACAGTTATTGCTGCAGTAGCACTCATTAAGGCCATTTTCTTTTTAAAAACCATTGAATTACCTCCCCAAATAAGTTAATTTTTAAGTACTTTTGTGATAATGCATATATATGTTTTTATATTATATGTGCCTAAATTTGTCCTTAATTCCTAAATTTGTATTTTTATAAAAACCTGATTTGCTTGATCTCCTCTTCATGCCTTAACATAATAAGTCTATTGTTAAAATTTTTTACACGCTTTACTATAATATCTCTCCCCCTTATTGGTTTCTGTTACCATATTATTTATTAATTTACATTATAGGATAATTTTTTTAAAATGTCATTATTTTTTGAATATTTATTTTTAGACAAAAACTTTTTTTGTTCATGCAAATAATATTTTTTATGTTTTATTATTAATTTATATTTAATAATTAGTTAAAACTTTTATTCAGCAAAATCCTTTAATTTAAAATTTTTTAAACTTA